>NZ_JANQDJ010000069.1:0-80398 GCF_029891685.1 Umezakia ovalisporum Ak1311
TCAACAAAACTGTTGACGGCTTTTGTGTCCATATTGCGGCTAAAATTGCCTCTCACACTCTACGTCTTTTGCTTCGTCGCCGTTTTGGTATTAATGTTCTCACTTTCCAGTCTCAACCTATTTAATTCACATTAGGCGTAATTTGCAATCCTGCATCATAATCAGCCACATAGGCGTAGTTCCCTACTACTTGCACACCATAAGCAGAGCCAGAGGTATCGTAACCCCCGGTGAGGGTGGGGTTGGCTGGGTTGCTGATATCGATAATTTGCAATCCTGCACCACCATCACCCACATAGGTGTAGTTCCCCACTACCTCTACACCATAAGCAAAGCCAGAGGTGTTGTAATTCCCCACAAGGGTAACCATAAAGTCAATCCTTAATTGGTAAAGTTAATAGTGTCTGCGGTGTGAAAATTTACATATTCAACCCGCTTAACTAAAATCTATGTTAGAACAAACACCAAAATTATGTCAAATTCGAGGTTTATAAGGTATAATGGTGGCAATTTGTAAACCCATTTCTGAGATGCTCAGTACTAATTAATTCAAGTGCTATTTTAATTAGACTATGGACTCCAGATGCAGTTTTTGGAGAAAATAGTTTTAGGAATGCTTTTAATTGTCACCACCAATGCTCAACACCATTGCTCCCATTACTGGTAGGGTCAGTACTCGTGAACCCAAGCTGCGTTCTTTGTCTTTTATCCCTTTAAAGTTAGCAAGTGTACCTGGGTTAATTAATTCAAACAGGTGCAATTCTATCTCTTCACTGGCTAGACCAGGTACGCTGACCCCGTGGCGAAAATCTGGATTTTCTTGTTTTTTCCGTGGTTTACCCATGGCTTTTTCAACGTCAATAATTTCGTCTTTGTGTTGACTTTTACCATTTAGCTTCCCACTCTTGGCATAAATTCATTTTTCTTAACTTGACATTAATGGCATCTTCTCCGCCTACCTACTCAGATAAAATGCGCTGTAATTTTCCTTGTTTAGCACAAGGACTTCAATTCAGAAAATTCCCTGGAATCGCTGTCAAGAATTTTTAGTGTAATTCTTCCATCGGTTATGCAAATTTTGCATAATTTCCTGTTAACGTCCCAGCATTTTATCGCGCAGATGCTTGATGCGATCGCGCAATTTGGTTGCCTCTTCAAATTCCAATTTCTTGGCTGCTTCTTTCATCTGTGCTTCTAACGCACCAATCAATTCAGGAATTTGTTCTAAAGGTAGTTCATCTATATGTTCATCAACAATTTTTAAATCAGTGGCATTTAAGCGTCGGGAAACATCTAAAAAAGATAAAATTGCATTACTGGATTTTTTTATAATCGGTTGGGGTGTAATGCCATAAGTGCGGTTATATGCCATTTGAATTCCACGCCTTCTATCTGTTTCATCAATGGCTTTGATCATACTGGCTGTGAGATGATCAGCATACATAATAGCTTGGCCGCGAATGTGTCTTGCCGCTCTACCGATAGTTTGAATCAGGGAACGCTCGGCCCGTAAAAAGCCTTCTTTATCTGCATCCATAATTACCACTAGGGAAACTTCAGGTAAATCTAAGCCTTCCCGTAACAAGTTTACTCCCACTAAAACGTCAAAATTACCTTCACGCAAATCTTGTAAAATTTCGATGCGCTCAATGGAATTAATTTCTGAATGTAAATAGCGCACGCGTATATTATGTTCTTGCAGATATTCAGTCAAATCTTCCGCCATCCGCTTCGTTAACGTGGTAATTAACACTCGTTCTTGGAGGTCTACTCTGTCTTTAATTTCCCCTAATAAATCATCAATTTGTCCTTCTGTGGGACGGACGGAAATTTCTGGGTCAACCACTCCGGTAGGTCTAATTATTTGCTCAATAATATGACCTGCGGAAACTTCTAATTCCCAATTTCCTGGGGTCGCGGAAACGAAAATACACTGATTTACTTTTTGCCAAAATTCTTCTGCTTGTAACGGTCGGTTATCAGCAGCACTAGGAAGACGAAATCCATGCTCAATTAAAACTTTTTTTCTAGCTTGGTCACCGTTATACATTCCGTGAATTTGGGGAACTGTAACGTGAGATTCATCTATGACTAATAGCCAATCTTGAGGAAAATAATCAATTAAACATTCTGGGGGTGCGCCGGCTTTTCTTCCTGCTAAATGACGAGAATAATTTTCTACCCCATTGCAATAACCAACTTCTCGCAACATTTCTAAGTCATAGCGTGTGCGTTGGTCAATGCGTTGTGCTTCTAATAATTTACCTGCTTGTTCTAGTTCTGCTTTGTGCTGCTTTAATTCAGACGCAATGTCACAACAAGCGACTTCTAACCGTTCTTGTGGAGTAACAAAGTGACGGGCTGGGTAGACATTAACAGCTTGTAAACTGCGAATAATTTCCCCACTTACAGGGTCAACATATCTAATTGCGTCGATTTCGTCGCCAAAGAACTCTACCCGAATAATTCTGTCTTCATAGGCGGGGCCAATTTCCAAAACATCACCCCGGACACGAAAACGTCCCCGACCCATTTCCATGTCGTTGCGGCCATACTGCACTGATGCCAAATCCCGTAAAATTTGGCGTTGATTTATTTCCATCCCTATTCGCAAAGGAATGGCAGCTTTGAGATATTCTGCGGGAATACCTAAACCGTAGATGCAGCTAATGGAAGCCACCACAATTACGTCACGGCGTTCAAAGAGCGATCTCGTAGCTGAATGCCGTAACATATCTATTTCATCGTTAATAGAAGCCGTCTTTTCAATGTAAGTATCGCTAACGGGAATATACGCTTCTGGCTGATAGTAATCGTAGTAGCTGACAAAATACTCAACTGCGTTGTGAGGAAAAAATTCTCGCATTTCGTTACACAGTTGTGCTGCCAGGGTTTTATTATGGGCTAGTACCAAAGTGGGTCTACCCACTTTTTCAATTACTGAGGCTATGGAAAATGTCTTACCTGTTCCCGTAGCTCCTAGTAAAGTTTGGTAACGGCTGCCTGTTTGGATACTGTTGACTAATTGCGCGATAGCCTGTGGTTGATCCCCCGTGGGAATAAAGGGAGCTTGAAGACAAAATCCTGTCATACAGTTGTTTTCAATCCGTGGAAAATACCCTGTCCCATGGTAACACCAACTCAAATTTACTTTTTGGAACTGTCGGTGCTACCCAATGCACAGGCTAACAATGCCTAACTGACAGCTTTTGATACATCAGTTTCTCCACTGAGAGATACCGTTCGTGGTAAAGTAAACAAACCTCTATCTGTTCAGAATGACACCTTATAAAGGCAAAACCTTTAACGGTGTAACAACAATACTCACTCTAGTAAATAGCAATATTATTTTACAATAATTTACAGTTTAAATTTACTTATGTATCCCTTTTAAAGATAATTATGTATTAATTAGCTTGTTTAAGGTTACACTCTTAATGTATGGAAAAAAAATCATTTTTCCTTAATTATTGTAAAATTCAGTTAATAAACTAGAGGTATCCGTTTACGAGTATTAGCAGCACTAGTGAATAAATTGATTCTCAATAACAGGATACCAAGCTGAAGGGGGAAAACACAGTGGAAGTTGAAAATAAGCAGGATAACAGCTTGAATACAGATCAAGGGCAGAAAGAGCAGGGGAAACTGGCCGTTGCTGGAATCCGTCCCATAGGAAGCAGTGACTTACAAATTGCTGGCACAGTCTCTATTTCTGGAATCCGTCCCATTGGCATCAGTACTTTAGCGGTAGCTGATACAGTTAGTATTATGGGAATTCGCCCCATCGGCGCTCATACATTTGAAATTGCTGACACTATTAACCTATCTGGTATTCGTCCAATTGGTTCAAGCAAACTAGCAATTTCTGACAAATATACCTCTTTTGGTAACCGTCCAATGGCATCAAATATTATTGATGATTCAGAAATTCTCATGGGTTTTCTTGATTAGTCCTCACAGGAATTGCCATAACTTTAATTACCCGGTTATTTGATATAGCCGGTTTTTTTTATTTTAATAAAACATTAATTTGGTTTTCTCATCAGTCTTTTTGTATAGATAGCTAATATACCTAATGAGGGAAGATAGTCAGCCAAACATTAACCTACCTTATAAAGGTAATAACAAAGATTTTTTCAAGTAAACCCTTGAGGCAAACGAGCTGCTCACCCTAAATCTTTACACAGTAAATTACTCAACCAAACATTAAAACTCCCTAAACATATCAAAACTGAGAAAGTATCTGTCAAAACTTACCGGTTCACTTGCAACGCCCCGGATTCCCCCGGGGGCTACTTCGCCAAACCCTGTTAATAAATCACATTACATAGTTTGTAACTGTTTGACTATCAGAGGTAAAAATGAATTTGCTAAAGCAGGGTCGCAAAATCGTGACTGCTTTGATATTAATTTTAGTGTTAACAATAACTACTGCTTGTGGTGGTGGTACTGTAACCCAGCCTGACCCCAGGGCTACCGCACCAGTGGGTCGTGATGTAACTTATGCACAACTAGAGAAAGGTAACACCGCAGCCGGACAAAGTTTTGGCGCGTGGGTTGTAGAAACATCTAAAGGATTAATTCAGGATGCTTATGTCCGTGATAACAATCAGCTAGGTGTTGTGATTTCTTCTGAAGTTAGCCCCAAGGAGGTGCGACCTCTAGCAAAATCTTTAGTTCAAGGTTTTGAGAAAAACTTTCCCGGTCAAAATTTAACTGTTTTTCTGTATGGGCCAGACAAAAAGTTAATTTTGACTGCTCAGTATGACAGGGCGACAAATCAAATTCAGTATAGCTAACTAAGATCAAGGCAAAAATTGCACTGATTAAACTAATTAAGGAGTAAGTAAAGTGGCTAGTAGTGAAGAATATAGACGGCAAATCATGAAGGATTTGTCCGAGGCCAATGTAGAATCTCTTGATAATGTTTCTTATGAAAACTTTGATGATTTTGCCCAACGGACAACAACCGATCAACGTCGTCAGTTATTTGGTAAGTCTGTAAGTCATGAACGGATACCTCCCAGCCAAATAGAACCGGAATTACAAAAAGCCATCGCGCAAATCAAACCCAATGAACGGGATGATGTAGCAAGGGCTTTTTTTAAACAATTTAAATCCAGAGGCTTAGACGAACAACCACTAGAACAGCAGTTAGCTCTTTCTACCCGCAACCCCAACCGGATGACTGCTGATGATGTGAGTAAACTTGCATCTTTCGCCTATCACAACCACCCCGATATTTTCCGGGATGTGCTGGCCGAACAACCGACAATTATAAAGTTTCTCAGCAATCCCATTGTGGCTGGGCTCATTGGTATTGCAGCGGCCAAGTGGTTAGGTAGTCGCAAGTAGGAAACATAACCTCCCCAAGGGGAGGTTTTAGCTTAGTTATTCAAAAATAGCGAAATAGTTAAACCTTTGCCAACTCTGGGGTAGGACGCTTACTGTTACGAATAGAAGATACAGCTTCAGCGTAATCTTTCGCCTTAAATACTGCTGAACCAGCAACAATGGCATTAGCTCCTGCTTCCAAAACCTGCCAACTGTTATTGGCCTTGAGTCCGCCATCTACTTCAATCCAAGGATCTAAACCGCGCTCATCACACATTTGGCGCAATTGACGGATTTTTGGCAATACACCAGGGATAAAGCTCTGACCGCCAAATCCGGGGTTAACGCTCATAATCAAAACCAAATCGCACAGATCTAGAACATATTCAATTAGCTGTAAAGGAGTACCGGGGTTAAGTACAACTCCGGCTTTTTTGCCTAATTCTTTGATTTGTCCTAAAGTCCTGTGTAGGTGGGGCGAAGCATTATGCTCACAATGTACAGATATAATATCAGCACCGGCTTTAGCAAAATCTTCCACATACTTTTCTGGTTCCACAATCATCAAGTGAACATCCAGTGGTTTGGTTGTGACAGGGCGAATCGCCTCCACAACCAGAGGACCTATTGTAATGTTAGGTACAAAACGACCATCCATTACGTCAACATGAATCCAATCAGCTCCAGCTGCATCTACGGCACGAATTTCGTCGCCTAAACGACTAAAGTCGGCTGAGAGGATAGATGGGGCAATCACAATAGGCTTTTGAGATGAATTTTGGGTCATGGTTAGTGGGTTTTAAAGCGTTCTCGTCTGTAAGTATTGTAACAAAATAGTGAACACAAGCTAATCACTTTGATCCCATCCTGTTTAAGCCGCAAAAGAAATATTTCCAAACAGGGAAGCTCAGGAAATAAAGAATAATTAATAACAACTAAAAAATTAACAACTCAACAATGGGCAAAAAATTAAGCTGGATAATTTGGGGATTGAGTGCTTCTTGGTTAACCGTACCTGTACTTGCTTCAGCAGTGCACAGTGTTTTGGGGAGTAATGGTATCGATGCGCTGAAATTGCACCAACCTCCTTATAATTTGCTTGGCCGCAAAATTGCCATTGGTCAGGTAGAAATTGGTCGCCCGGGAATGTTTGGATGGGATAAGGCAGCATCTCAAAATCGCAGTGTGTCTTTAGCGGCAGTGTTTTTACGTAACTTACCCGCTAAATCTAACACTAGTGTTGATTCCCATGCTCATAATGTTGCTGGTATAATGGTCAGTGGAGATAAGGCTCTACCAGGAGTTGCTCCCAAGGCGCGGTTGTATTCCTCAGCCGTTGGTTCGGTAAAAAACATGGCACAGGCAGAAGAATGCCTAAGCGCACAACACATAGCTTTACAAAATGGTCATGATGTCCGCGCTATCAACTTTAGTTTTGGTGAACCTCTCAACCGCGATAAGCGCCCTGATGCAGTTTTAGACGGCAATGCTTTACTAACTTTATGCCTTGACTGGTCTACTCGCGTTCATGATGTTTTGTATGTCATCGCGGGCAATCAAGGCACAGGGGGCATTCCCATTCCCACAGACAATTATAATGGCATTAACGTTGCTTTTTCATCCCCCAGGGGGGGTATTTTTAATAAAGTTGATGTCTCTAATCTAGCGGCTGTTAATCAAGGAGCCACTGCTCGGTTAGCTGGTAAGGAGTTTAATATTGATGGTCGTCGTTCTATCGGTCTGGTAGCACCGGGAAGTAATATTCCGATGTTGAATCCGGATGGTAAGTTGAATAAGGTGACCGGCACAAGTTTTGCTGCTCCCCAGGTAACAGCTAGTGTTGCTTTGTTGCAAGAATTTGGTGACCAACAGCTACAGAAAAAACAAGTTAATTGGACTACAGATGCTCGCCGCCATCAAGTGATGAAAGCTGTATTATTGAATTCGGCAGATAAGCTCAAAGACAGTGGTAATGGCTTGCATTTGGGTATGACTCGGACACTGATTGATAAACACAATAAAAACTGGCTGGCTTCTGATGCTTATGAAGATGCGGAAATTCCCTTAGATGCTCAAATGGGAACTGGTCATTTAAATGTTTATCGTGCTTATCAGCAATTTAGAGCTGGTCAATGGCAGCCCTCAAACCAAGTACCTGTTATTGGTTGGAATTATGGCATTGTCAATGCAGGGACTACTGTGGATTATGCCATAAACAGACCTTTAAAACAAGGAAGTTTTGTAAGTATTACCTTGACGTGGAATCGGTTAGTAGAACTAAATGATAGTAATAAAAACCAGGAATATGATCTGGGTGAAACTTTTAGCCATGGCGGCTTGAATAATATGGATTTATATTTAATGAAAGCAGATGCTGGTGTTGCTTGTGCCTCTGTCAGTAAAATTGACAGTGTAGAGCATATTTTCTGTCCTGTTCCGGCTACTGGTAATTATAAAATCCGTGTCCAGTTTCGCCAACAGGTCAACAAAGCAACTCAAGCCTATGGTTTAGCTTGGTGGAGTGTTGCTCACTAGGTAATAGGCAAAATTTGGTGAAAAAGCCCTAGAAAAGACCAATAATTAGGTATAAATTTGTGTGGTACGGCTCAAACAGATTTATAATTTATCTGCAATAACCCAAAAAAATTTCCATTAAGGATAAATTGCGACTAGCTAACAACTAAGGTTATAGCATCAACTATAAGTGTTGAATCCTGCAATAAAAATTTACAATTTTTACGTTTTGCCCAGATAAAGTTCATTGTCTATTAAGAATAGAGTCATTAATTGCTCAAATTTTGTATCACCCACGCAGAACTTGGACAGTCAACAGTCAACATTTCTGAGCATCAACCAGCAGGAAAATAGATGCTAACCAAGTTAAGTACATCACACAACCAAACAATGATACCTAAAAACTTTTTCGGCAATTCACAGTTTTCTTCAGATTTCCCAAATTCCCTTCCTCCTGTAGCCAAGCCAAGTCCTGAGTTTTATGCTATTTTTTCTCAAAAGGAAATTTTAGACTTAATTCGGATATTAGAACTTACAAAAGAAATTCCTTTAAAATATTCTTATAAAGGTAGAGGTGCAAAAATATGGAATAATTTTTATCAAAAATATATTATTCCTAAATGGTTTCAAAAGACGAATGTAGAAATTGATTTATTACAAAAAAACTTTGAATATATTAACGGTAGTTATCAAAATTCTTCTCAAGTCAATATTGTAGATGTAGGTGCTGGTAATTCTTATCCGGTAAAAAACATCATTGCTCAACTTAATAAATTAGGCAGAATTAATAAATATATTGCTTTAGATATTAGTCAAGAACTTTTAAACTTATCAAAAGCAAACATCAGTAAATGGTTTCCTGTTCTTCAGTTTGATAGTTGCACAATTGATATAGAAAATAGTTCTATTCCCCCAGAGATTTTGCTACACTCAACTAATGAGAATATAGCAAATATTTTCTTACATTTAGGTGTGACAATTGGCAATCACCAAAACAGAAGTAAGGTACTTCAAAACTTGAGAAATACTATGGATAAAAAAGATTTACTTGTCTTCACTAATGAAATTGGCTCTAACTCTAACTGGAATGGACAAGTCCGGGGTGGTTGTAAGTATCATGTGGATGGAATATATACATGGATTAAAGACAATATAGGAATTAGGTCTGAAGACTGCGAACTGGTAAGAAAATATGATTCGCAAACAGATAGCATCACTGCAAGCATAAAATTTAATCAAAGTTACACTTTAAGTTTTACTCAGTTAGGAATAGATCAAAACTTGGAGTTTGCCCAAAATGAAGAGATTGTTATTTGGAGACACCATAAGTATGAAATACCTGAAATGATACAAGAGTTAGAAAAAGCCGGATTACAACTTGTTCACCATAGTCGTAATCAATATTCATCACATATTATGGCTATTTGTCAGGTTAATAACAGTTAATTAACCATCGCAACTTAAGAAAAAAAAGAGACCAAAAGAAGCTATGATGTGGAGATAGCAAAGGTTTTACATCAAAATAACCCCCATGAAAGACACCGCCCTTGAGCCTAAGAGCGATCGCTCTTAAAAACCAGCCATGAAAGAAATCATTGCTACCAACCTCCCATATTATTTACGTGTCAAGAGCAACTTGCAGAACAAGCCTCTGTAACTCGCCAGAGCATCAACAACTACGAAAACGCCAAAACCTTACCAGACAGCAAAATCCTCTAAACCCTGGCTCGTGCTTTGGGCGTAACACTTGATGACCTGCTACGTCCTGCTAGTGTTGGACTGCCCAAATTCCGGTTCCGCGCCCATGCTTCCTTTGACAAAAATCCCCAGTTTGCAGCCCAAGTATTACGAATGCTGCAAACTTATAACGCCCTAGAACAAAATAAATTTGGAGCCTGCGCCCTGCTTATGGGTTCTATGGGCTGTTGAGTGTCAACAGCCATTACAGATATTTTTCACCCTGAAATAAGGTTTAATATCGGACATTTCCTCTAAAGCGCAGTAATCTTTGCACTAATTGATAACAGGAACGTTTTAAAGAAGTTGCCATACGATAACATTTGCGAACCATATTTAAGACAGAGTATGGTACACGCAGTCCAAGTGGGTACAACAAAGGGCGATATAACCAATAATAAGCTTTTTTGAGGTCCTTCCACTTTGAGCAGTTTTCTTCATGGAGAAAATCTGATATATCTACAACTAACCCCCTATTTTCGTGCATCATGACGTTACGACCGTGGACATCATGGGGATGAAGTCCGCGACTTTGGGCATAGTCGAGAGCTTCATCAATGTCTCGTATGACCTGTTTGGGAATAGGTAAACCCAGGTGCATACAATCATAGAGGGTTGTTCCATAAAGCCGTTTCAAAATTAAAAAGTCATCTTTGGCATACAAACACTGGGAAAATGCTGGATGAGAACCTAGACGACGATAAACTTCTAGTTCCTCTTCATAGCCTGGCCGTCCAGGGGCATAAATCTTCACCACAGAGTCAGGGTAATCAGGGTGGTAGACCACTGCGGCATAATTTCCGGCACCAAGGAGTTGCCACGGTTCAGGAACATAGCTAACTTTAACTGGATTTTGGGGATTGACGCTTTCAATTTGTAATTGAGGTAGCAGCTGCTGATAAATGCTTTCCAGCATTTGAGGTGGGGGGGATTTTTCCATCTTGGGGATAAGTATTGGGAACAGTAGGATTTTGTGAAGTGCTCAAAATCAATAATATACGCCAAATCTGCGTTGCCGCTAATGGTTCAAATCTTCCATCCCCTGGGGGTTAATCTCTCACAACAAGCCGCGATAATGAATAAATATCAAAACCACCGCCCAGGAGCCCAACCCGACTTTGATGGCAACCAGGATATTCAGCAAGGGGATAACACCGCCACTCACCAGTGCCCCTAGGTCTCCGTGGGGTAACTCTATGCCAGCTAAAGTGATAACCGCCAGAATAATAAAAACAAGAACCGAAACTTTTTCCCATGCAGCCGCATTCCAGCGCTGGTAAATAGACTGCATCCACTCTGTTGATGAAGTAATGGCAACTAGGCCAATGGCCGTTCCCCCTGCTACCCCGGCGGCAAAACCACCACCAGGACTAAGATGTCCCCGAATCGCCAGTTCGATACCCACCAAAGAGGAAATAGTCGCTCCCAGACGTGCAAGCACTATAGATGGTTGATCTGTGAACTGATAAATTGTGCAGAATGGTCTTTCATCAGCCAGGAGAAACCGCGCACCCATGACCGCAATTGTAAATACCACGACCTCAAATATAGTGTCATACAGGCGATTCCTGAGAATGATACCCGTAACTGCATTGGGTATTCCACTATCTTGGACAATTGATCCCACCATAGAGATATCCAATGATTTTTCTATCTCATTGGGCATGAAAACAAATATTAGATACAGGGCTATCCCCGCGGCAATGTAGACCCACTTCATAGATGTTTGTCTCCTGAGTTTGGGACATTTACATAGGTTAAGATTGTCAATGGTGATGAAAGTTCAGCTTCCATGATGTCATAAATGCGTTTAACCCTGGTTACAGTGTGATAGAGTTGCCCTTGGTCTTGGTCACAGTGCTCTAATGGCCATCGCTTCCTACAGGTGGTATGGACTTCTTTATCCATCAAAGCTCGGTTTAAGGCTTGGGTGTTGGTATAGGGAACTAGCTCCAGACGCAAATAATGTTTGCTAAACATTGTCCGTAGTTCATTTATTAATTGTTCAAAATCATCCTCAGCCTCCTCGGTGGCTCCTTGGCTGAGAATGCCAAGACGCACAACCAAGGATGAACGCACAGCAATGGCGTACAGTGTAATTGCCAGCAAAGTACCCATTAATGCTTGGGTCAAAGCAACATCAGCCGCCCCTAAAACTGCAAACACCAATGCTGCCACAGATCCCAATATGCCTTGGATGACTAAGGCATTGTATGGATTAACTTGAAGTACCAGCATGAAGGCGGATAAAGGCAGTAGGGCAGTTATCACATAGACATAACTATCATTCATGCTCATCTTCTCTCATAGAACAATATGCCAACACATAGCCCAGCACTGTATTCCAAATTGCCAAAGAAATAATGCCGAGGACAAGTAGAGGCCATTCACTAGGTATTTTGAGCAACAGCCCAAAAATAATACTCATTGATCCCAGGGTATCTGCAACCGAAAGACTATGGAGCTTGAATAACACCGAGCGATGGCCAATGAGGGGAACAGTTCCCCAAAACCAGAAGCCGATTCCTAACCCTATGCAGGCATAACTCAACAAGTCGATCATATATCACTCATGCGTTTCAGTAGATGTGCCAATAACATTAATCCAGCATTACCCACACTCAGAATGATGATCCCCACAACCCCAATCATCCAATCATCTCGTAAGACCGATACCATCAGAATCATAATTGATGTTTTGGTGGCAATACTGGCAAATGCCAACATTTTTTGCCAAATATCCTCATCCTGCCAAGCTTCATACATCGGTATGAGTAAAGCCAAAATCATGGCAATCAATACCAGATTCATCCTTTTTTCCTCCGTCGAATCCGGTGTACTTCGTACCAGCCTTGTTGGTGGTATTTCAAGACAATGGTTTTTGGTGTAAAAGTAATGAGAAATATATCTAGAAATATCAGTCCTGGTGTGCGTTGGGGTTTGACTTGTTCTCTGATTACATCTTCGTGCTGATGGGGACGAAAGATGATTTCCAATGCCTCCACATAGGCTTGGGGAATAGCCACTATCACTTCACCCAATACACGCAGCCAATCCTTTAAGGCTTCCGGGACTTTTTGACGACCCGGCAATAAAATTGCAACAGTGATACCAATGATGATATTTGCCAAACTCACATCAGAGGTGAGCAAAAACCAAATGGCCAACCGCAATATCAGATTCAGATGCCCAATCATGCCAATACCATCCCCAAGAGCAAGAGCAACATTAAACTCATTACCCCAATTAAATTCTCAAATTGCTCAAGTACACGTGGCAAAGTGAGTACAATTCGTTTAAAAATCAAAAAATATCCTAACCATCCCAAAGCAACGGTTACCAGTGCTTTTGTTATATTGGCAAGGGTATAAGCCTGGTAATACAAAGCGTTTGCTACCATCAACCCGCCGAGCAAGAATATTAGAGCTAGCCAGTAATTAGGTTTTAAGTTTACTTGTTGCTCTTGTTTATCTTGAGGTTTATGGGGAAGAAATATGAATTTTGCAAATACTATTACCGTTCCCACAGCCCCAACATTCATGATCATTCCTTGCCAGGGTAGCAGATTCTTCATAGTCAACATCTTCGCTTCAAAGCCGTATAACAAGGGAAAGCCGGACATGGAGAGACTGGCTATAACCAGGGCTATCCATAAGACAGTATTTATGGGCTGTTCTTGCAGTTCCTTAAAGTTGCGGCTCGGTAATATACCAGCTATGAGGAAGAGTGCTGACTTTCCTAGTCCATGGGCTAAAGCATAAAAGCCTGCCACAGCAGGTGCAGCAATAACCCACCCTAATTGAGAAATCGTGCTTAACGCTAGCATTCGCTTGGTGTCCTTTTCAAAGATACCATAGAACACCCCCAGCATTGCTGTCCCCACTCCAAAAATCCTGACAATGGGATCAATGTCATCCACAAGTAAAGCACAGCGCACCAAGGGAAAAACCCCTGCTTTAATCACAACTCCCGATAGCATGGCAGACACTGGAGTTTCTGATTCGGAGTGGGTTAAAGGTAACCACAGTCCTGACACAAAGATTCCCCCTTTTGTCAATAATCCCACAAAGATCAGGGCGATGGCTTGGGTCGGTGCGTTACCCAAACCTGCAAAAGCAAAGGAATGATTTGCTTGATAGACCAACACAGCACCCACCAGATAAAACAGCATTGCTGTATTGCTGACAAACATATAGCGCAGAGCCACCCAAATAGACCGATTACTCCGGGGATAGGCAATCAAGAGAAACGCTGCAATACCGATTACCTCTAAAGCCACGTATGAACTGATAAAATCAGCAGATATAAATGCGGCATTAACGCTGCCATGCAAAATGATGGTTTGCGTATAGAAAAAAGCAGTTTTATCAGTGCCCCAACAGTAGAGAATCACTGCTATAGTTACCAGGGCATTTGTTAATATAAAGTAGCCACTTAATTCGTCCGCCAACAATGTCACGCCAAAGTTACCCAGTAACTTGAGTGTTAACGGCCACTGATTAAGAATTAAATGCAGGGCATATCCAGCAGAAACACAAGGTACGGTCAGCGCAAGGTATCGGTTAAGTTTGGGGAGCAGATAAATAACGAACCCCAAAAAGAATGGTAGTGCGATCCAACTAATAGCTATGCCTGCCGAAGCCATGGTCATGTTATTCATGGGGTATTATTCTTTTCGATCTCGTTGCTTTCCAAGGTAGGATTATCTCGTGCCAACTTCATCACACAAACCAGCATTAAAGCCTGAATTGAGAATCCGATCACAATCGCTGTTAATATCACCGCCTGAGGAACTGGGTCAGCGTAAGCACGATTTTCGACGTTAGCAATAATTGGTGTGAATAGGCCATCTCGTGAAGCAATTAGCACGTAATAGGCGATAACCCCCGTACTCATGACATCCATAGAGATGATTTTCATCACCAGGTTCTTTTTCAGAATGATACCAAAAAAACCGCACAGTATTGTTGCGAATATGCACGCTTCTAACACAAAATTACTTTTTAAGTTGTGATATGAACATAGCCAAATTTTAAACTGTTTTCGACGGGGATTTAAACCCCGACTCATAACAGTATTCAACCAATTAAATTGGCTTTTTCCAATGATTCTTTTTCCCCTGGGGATTGTTTAAATGCAAACCGTAAACAAGGCGGCGCTAGGAAAGTTGTGAGAATCACCATAATAATAATCGCAGCTTGAAGTGGTTTATCAAGGGTACCACTAGCTGCACCAATCCCCGCAAATACTAACCCAACTTCCCCCCGGGGAATCATGCCTACACCAACTGCTAATCTGTTGATGCCAGGTTGACCAAAAACTGACCAACCTGTGACAATTTTGCCAATGATGGCTACCACAATTAAAAAGGTAGCAATTACTAATCCTAGGCGATTTTCTGGAACTAAAGGATTAAGAACCCCTAGGTCAACTTTCGCGCCAACTGTAACAAAGAAAACAGGTACTAAGATGTCAGCCACAGGTTTAACCTGCTCATCTAGTTCTTTGCGTTTATCTGTTTCATCCAAAACTAAGCCAGCTGCAAATGCACCTAAAATTGCTTCTAAATGAATGGCATTGCCTAAAAAAGCCATGAAGAAGGCAAAGATAAATGCTGGGATAATTAAGTTACCTCTGGTTTGCAACTTATTGGCAAGGGCGACAAAACTTTGATTGAAATATTTGCCCAAGAGAATTGAGCCAATGAGAAATACGGTGGCGCTGACAATGAGATAAATGACGTTGAAAATATCAACTTCACCAGTTTTGGCTAGACTGGCAACCACTGCCAAAACAATGATACCTAAAATGTCATCAATGACCGCTGCACCTACAATGATTTGACCTTCACGAGATTTTAACTGGCCAAGTTCTGACAAAACTTTGGAGGTAATACCAATACTAGTAGCTGTGAGGGCTGCACCAGCAAAAATCGATGGAATGACTGGGGCATGAAATAGCAAAATCAATCCCGCCGTCCCAGCCATAAAGGGAACCGCTACCCCAACACAAGCAACAATTATGGCTTGGTAACCGACTTTGGTAAGTTCTTTTAGGTCTGATTCCAAACCAATTTCAAATAACAAAATGATCACACCCAGTTCAGCAAGAACCGAAATGATTTCGCTTTGGCTTTGAAAAATTGATGTTACTGCTTCGGGACTAAGGTCATTGATAAATTCCAGGATGGTCATAATCATGGAATCCGAAGCTCCTGCACCACCGTCGGGAAATACGACTAAATGGAGAGCAGAAGCACCCACAACCACACCCCCAATTAGTTCACCTAAAACAGGGGGCAAATCTGCCATTTTAGACAATTCACCGCCAATTTTACTGGCTAAATAAATGACTACTAAACTAAGTAATACACCAGCTAAGACTATGGGGGCATTTTCCGCTTCGTTTGTGGTGGCGAGTAAAGGATTATGCCACAAGTTAACTATTAATTGTGAGAAAGTCATGGTTTCTATGGTTATATTCAGGGAAATGGTGGGTGGTTACCCACCTTGGTTAACTTAATTAAGCTTGATATTCCTAGGTGTCATGGCCATTTGCTCAGGAACGATATTGACTAGTTCCAGGGTTATTGCTGCCCACTGGATAGGAATTAACTAACTCAACTGCTTGCTTTAGTGCCTCTGAACGGGTCATGTACCAGTTATGTGGGGCTACAAAGTTCAAAACACCAAGTTTTTCTAAGCGGCGCTTCACTTTGACAGTTGCACCAGCAATTAGTACTTGACGACCTTGATCATGAGCATCTTGGATGGCATTTTCAACTGCTAAAGAAGCCGTTACACCCATCATAGGAACATCACTCAGGTCTAAAATCAGTACATCACAATCTTTCATTGCTGAATGTTCACGGGCGATCGCTTTGGAAACTCCAAAAATCATTGGCCCACTCAAGTAAAATAACAGTGCCCGTCCGTTAGCTTGATTGAGTAGTTCCTTCTCTTCATCGTTCAGGATGATAGCATCATCGGCATCGGTAATTGTCTTCACATCCTGAGATTGCAATTCAGAAAGACGTTCGATAGTTAAAATGTTAGCAATGAAAACTCCCACACCCACAGCAACAATCAAGTCAACAAATACGGTTAAGAACATTACACCGTACATAATCAGTGTACCCTTGAGGGACACTTTATGAGCGCGTTTCAAGAAGCTCCAGTCTAAAATGTCAATCCCTACTTTGAGGGCAATACCAGCCAGTACTGCCATGGGGATACTTTGAGTTAAACCAGCTGCCCATAACACTACAATTAGTAATATTAAGGCACGAGTCAAACCAGATAAAGCTGTTTGAGCACCTGTCTGGATATTAACCACTGTACCCATAGTTGCACCAGCGCCCGGGAGTCCACCACATAAGCCAGATGCTAAATTACCCAGACCTTGACCAATTAATTCCTTATTAGACTTGTGTTCAGTACGAGTCAAACTATCTGCAATCACTGCTGTTAATAAGGTATCAATACAACCCAACATCCCCAGCATTGCCCCATCCACCAACATGGCAGTGATTTGTGATGGGGTGAAGGTTGGTAATTGCAATGTTGGCAGTCCCATGGGGATTTCGCCGATTCTTCTGATTTCAGAATTCCCGAAAAATACCAGAGAAACTATTGTGACTACTACTAATGCTACTAGTTGGGGTGGAGCAAAGCGCTTGAGTTTAGATGGCATCAAGAAAATAATGGCCAGGGTCATTGCTCCGAGAATTGTTTCCACAGGATTAACCTTTGTTAACAAATCCGGCAAGTTTTGTACCATTCCTAATACGCCACCCTTGGGACTGGGTTGTCCCACAAAAGGCGCAATTTGCAGCAAAATCAGGATGATGCCAATCCCAGACATGAAACCGGAAATCACGCTGTAGGGCATGAGGGTAATATATTTACCCAGCTTGAATACCCCCAATATGATTTGAAATATCCCCGCAAGCATGACCACTGTGAATGCCATTGCCAAGCCGTTTTCTGGATTCTTGGCTATCATGGAACTAACAATAGCAGTCATGACCACCGTCATTGGCCCCGTAGGTTCGGAAATCAGTGTTGGTGTCCCACCAAATAAGGCGGCAAAAAAGCCCACGCAAACCGCACCGTAAAGTCCAGCCCCAGGCCCCACACCAGAGGCCACACCGAAGGCTAAAGCTAGGGGTAGGGAGACGATGGCGGCAGTTACACCACCGAATATATCTCCTCTTAAGTTTCTAAAATGGATGGTATTGGTAAATGTCATACTCGAGTTGTGGTTACAAAAACAGCAAAATCAAACTGATGACAGGCAATAGTTGCTACTCACTTTGAGCAAGTTGCTTATCTCATCTGCATGGAAAGTCGAGCAAAAAAATTAAATTTTTTTGCAACCCACCAGAATATTGTGCATTTCTACAGGGGAAATCGTTGGTTGCGAATCGCGGCTAGAAATGACTGATGTCAAAGAGAGTTCAAAATTTTGATTAAAAAAACTTACATGGTTTGCAAGTTTTGTTGATAACCAAATTTAATAGAGTTAACAATAGTTTACAGCCTCCTAGGTGAATATTGTTCACTCATTAACCCGGATTTTAAATAAAGATTAAATTATTGCCATAGATAAAAGGCTATACCTGTTGTCTGACTTTGATTACAATAATTAATAAGATATGTAAAACTTATATGAAGTTTTATTAAAAAAATTATTTCACCAAAAGATGAAATAAAAATTGAGCCAGAGAGCCTTTAATTGAGCTGCTATGATCTGAAGTATAAAATAACATTTAGTTAAGTATAAGTAAAAATAATTAAACTCATTTATGGGAGAAGTCAACTGAGTCCCCCTGGGAATTAAAAAGGTTTTCAACTAAGATAGGTGATGTTGGATCCCACATGGTTGTGTCATTGACAGTTCCCTGGTGGAAAAGATAAGCTTCCCAGGAAAAATGAGAAAAACTTTGTTAAGCACTTTGGTGTACTGATTTTCAGCCCTTGGTAACTTGCTGTTAGCTGGGGCTGATTTTTCAGTAAATTCTTAAATATACAAAACATACAGCATCAAACGTTGACTGTTGACTGTTGACTGTTGACTGTTGACTGTCCAAGTTGTGCGTCGGTGATACAAAATTTGAGCAATTAATGACTCTATTCTTAATAGATAATGAACTTTATCGGGGTAAAATGCAGAAATTGTAAATTTTTATTGCAGGATTCAACACTTCTGGCATCAAACTGATGATTGCTATTAATCAGATTCAATGCTGTTGGGATGTAAATAAACAATAAATATTACTAATCAATAGCTTGAGAAATTGAAATTTTACTAATAGTGGTTTTTAGTTAAAAATAAAAGAATAGTGAATTTCCCATATTTCTGAGGTAGAAATCAATGGTCATACTTGCAGAAGATGCTCAAGCTATTAATGTAGGACGTTTGACTGTTCAAACGGTAGAAATTGCCTCTAAAACAACTGCTATTCGTTGTCTCGATTGGGATAGAGAACGTTTTGATGTGGAATTTGGTTTAAGAAACGGAACAACATATAACTCTTTCTTAATTCAAGGTGAAAAAATTGCTTTAGTTGACACCTCACATCGCAAATTTCAGAAACTATATCTTGAGATAGTGGCAGGTTTAATTGATTTAAATAAAATAGATTATTTGGTTATTAGCCACACTGAACCAGACCATAGTGGTTTAGTTAAGGATATTTTGCACTTAGCCCCTGGGATTACTGTTGTTGGTTCTAAGGTAGCAATTCAGTTTCTCGAAAACATGGTTCACCAGCCATTTAAATCTTTGTTGGTCAAAAGCGGAGAGGGTTTAGATTTAGGTAATGGTCACCAATTAAAGTTTATATCCGCTCCTAACTTACACTGGCCTGATACAATTTTGACCTACGATCACAAAACAAGGATTCTCTATACCTGCGATGTGTTTGGAATGCATTATTGTGATGACCATACTTATGATGAATATTTCTCTACCATTGCAGCAGATTTTAAGTATTACTATGACTGTCTGATGGCACCCAATTACCGGTCTGTTTTAGCAGCGTTAAAACGAATTGAAAATTTAGAAATAAATACAGTAGCTACAGGTCACGGTCCTTTGTTAAGGCATCATATTTCCCATGGTTTCGATAATTATAAAACTTGGAGTTTAGCCAAAGCTAAAACAGAGATATTAGTTGCCTTACTTTATGCTGAAGATTACGGTTATGGTGAACATTTAGTGCATACTTTGGGACATGGATGTACTAAAACAGGTGTAGCTGTAGAATTAATAGACATTAATAGTGGTGAATTACAAGAAGTTAGAGAATTGGTATCTCAAGCTGCAGGGATAGTGATTGCTATGCCATCCCAATATTCAGTGACGGCTCAATGTGCTTTAAATACTATTCTAGCCGCTGTACATCAGAAGCAGGCTATAGGTTTATTAGAATCTGGTGGCGGAGAAGATGAGCCTGTTTATCCCTTACGCAATAAGTTTCAAGAATTAGGATTAGTTGAAGCATTTCCTCCGATTTTAATTAAAGATATTCCAGGAGAAAAAACAGAAAAATTGTGTGAAGAAGCAGGTACAGATATGGGTCAATGGTTGACCCGTGACCCACAAAGCCCCGCTAGCAATCTCACCAGTAAGAAAATTCAATCCATTAACCGCAACTTAGAACAAGCCTTAGGCAGAATTACCTCAGGACTATATATTGTTACTACACAAAAAGGAGAAGTTAAAAGTGCAATGTTGGCATCTTGGGTGACACAAGCAAGTTTAAGACCTTTAGGAGTTGCCATTGCTGTGTCCAAGGAACGAGCTATTGCGTCTTTAATGCAACTCGGCGATCGCTTTGTTTTAAATGTTTTGGGAGAAGACAACTATCAAGGATTAATGAAACATTTCCTTAAACGTTTTCCTCCCGGTGCTAATCGCTTTGAAGGAATAAAAACTTATCCAGCAAGTAATGGTTCTCCCATCTTGGTAGATGCTTTAGCCTATATGGAATGTGAAATCACTAGCCGTATGGATTGTGGTGACCATTGGGTTATTTACAGCACTGTTAAAACTGGCAGAGTAGCCAATGTTAATGCTTTAACTGCTGTTCATCACCGCAAAATGGGCAATCATTACTAAATCACTGACTCAGAATTTTCAATTACAGCCCAATCCCCAATTTTCGTTGATATGTACAAACCTGTTGTGGAAGATAATGAAATTTCTGTTTACGAAATCAATCGGGGTCGCATCGTCCGCACATTGGAATTTATTCAAGATGTAATTGTGGTTTCCTTGTGTATTGGTTTATTTAGCTTCATGGTAATGCAAGTGTGGGATATGTTTCTGTCGTTGCTTCCTCCTTTGGATTTCCATGTGGTTACCGCAGATATTTTGTTTCTGCTGATTTTAGTGGAACTATTCCGGCTGCTGATTATTTACCTCCAAGAACAACGCATATCTATTGGAGTAGCCGTAGAAGTTGCTATTGTCTCTGCTTTAAGAGAAGTTATTGTCAAAGGTGTACTGGAAACTAATTGGAGCCAAGTTTTAGCAACTTGTGCCTTTTTATTAGTACTGGGGATACTGTTAGTTTTGCGAGTTTGGATGCCCCCTAATTTTGAAGGTATAGACCCAGAAAAACAATATCGCAATCGCTATGAGCAAAAGTTAGTCATTAAGAAGTAAACCAACACAGGAGAGTATTATGAATACTGCAACATTCAATCGTCCCAGAGATGTACAAGTGGCAAATATTGGCGAAAATACACTCATTTTGCGATCGCGTACTTGGGAACGCCTAAAATTTGAAGTTGAGTACTCCCGTCAAAAAGGCACTACAGCCAATTCCTATCTAATTCAGGCTGACAAAAAAGCTTTAATTGACCCTCCTGGTGAATCTTTTACAGCTATTTACTTAAAGGAACTGCAACAATATCTGGACTTCACTAGCCTTGATTACATTATTCTCGGTCACGTGAATCCTAACCGCCAAGTTACCCTCAAAGAGTTGCTTTCCCTTGCACCCCAAGCTAAGTTAATTTGCTCTCGTCCTGCTGCAAATGCTTTAAAAAGTGCTTTTCCTGAGTGGGAATCACCCATTCAAGCTGTGGGTTTTGAAGATACTTTAGATTTAGGACAAAGACATCACCTGTCATTTATTACAGTTCCTACTCCTCGTTGGCCTGATGGTCTTTGTACCTATGACCCTAGAACCCAGATTTTATACACAGACAAATTTTTTGGCGCTCATATTTGCGAAGATACCTTATTTGATCAAGATTGGAAAAAATTAGACCTAGAACGTCATTATTTCTTTCACTGTCTTCATGCACCCCAAGGGAAACAAGTTGAAGCAGTTTTAGATAAATTGGCTGTTGTGCCGGCTAGATGTTATGCTCCTGGTCATGGACCAGTGGTGCGTTACAGTGTGAGTCGTTTTACTTATGATTACCGTCACTGGTGTCAAGGACAGAAATCTCAAGATTTAAAGGTTGCCTTGCTTTATACCTCTGCTTATGGTAGCACCGCAATTTTAGCTCATGCTATGGCCCAAGGTTTGATTGCAAATCATGTCAGTGTGGAGTCTATCAATTGTGAATTGGCAGACCCCAGAGAAATTACCCGTATAATTGAAGCTAGCGATGGTTTTATTATCGGCTCCCCCACTTTAGGGGGACATCCACCAACCCAAATTCAAACTGCTTTAGGGATAGTTCTTTCAACGGGAGGGAAAACCAAGTTAGCAGGGGTGTTTGGTTCCTACGGTTGGAGTGGTGAAGCTATAGATTTAATTGAAGGCAAACTCAAAGATGCTAACTACAGTTTAGGCTTTGAAACTATTCGGGTGCGATTTAGTCCCACACCAGAAACCCTTGAACAATGTCAAGCCGCAGCTGCGACTTTTGCCCAAAACTTAAAGAAAACAAAGAAACTGCGAACCTTCCGCCAAGTGGTGACAGAAGCGAAAATAGATCGTACTGAACAAGCTGTAGGAAGGATTATTGGTTCCTTATGTGTGGTGACCACTCGTGATATGGAAAGCCATAAAGGCATTTTAACTTCATGGATATCTCAGGCAACGTTTCACCCACCAGGAATTATAATTGCCATTGCTCAAGACCAAAATGCAGATTTAATGCGTCAACCTGGTGACCAATTTGTGGTGAATATTCTCGAAGAAAATCGAAATTTACGACGTTATTTCTGCCGTCAAACCACAATAGGGGAAAATCCCTTTAACAATCTTGAGACACAGGTTGCTAATAATGGTTGTCTAATTTTAACTCAAGCATTAGCTTATCTGGAATGTACTGTGACAAACTTACTAGAATGTGGCGACAGATGCTTAATTTATGCTGTTGTCCATCAAGGTGAACTGTTGGAACATAATGGTATGACTGCCGTTGAACATCGCAAATCAGGTAGTCATTATTAGATATCTCCCACAAAGAATATAGAGACGTTCCATGAACGTCTCTAGGAAGTTTGTTCTGGTCATTGGGAGTATTTGCAATTGCTTAATTTCACTATTTCACTCGGCGAGGTACACCCATAGCACCCAACACTTGTAGTGTAGCTATAGTATGCCCACACTACAATATTTCCATCATTCATCTGTGTAATTTGTTACTTGTAGTCTACTATATCAAGGGGGATTTAAGCTAAACGTCAAGTCTACACATAGACTTTAATCTATGTATTGGATCATAAATCATCCACCATAGATTAGAGTCTATGGTTAAGCAAATAAAATCATGATATAAGAATTAGTTAGAGTAGACATCATAAATTGATGTTGTTAATCAATTCCTTTTTGGTGAATATGACGTAAGATAATAATAATATTAAGCAAAAATAAATTTTCTTTATTTACGATAATAGTCTGACCGAGAGCATAGCTAACTTTGCTCCCGGTAGGATTAGTGTCTGCTACAAATCCAGAGGTTAATTTCATGGCTCAGTTTCTCCTAGAGACTGTTTGGCTGGTTCCTTGCTACGCCTTAATAGGTGGACTTTTGGCCATTCCCTGGTCACCAGGAATCATTCGCAGAACGGGACCAAGACCAGCAGGTTATGTCAACTTAATCATGACATTTTTGGCATTAGTTCATAGTGCCTTAGCTTTACAAGTCAGCTGGAATCAAGCACCTCAAGAAATATTTATTCCTTGGCTATCAACCGCAGGCTTAAATCTCACCTTGTCCTTAGAGATTTCTTCCGTCAATATAGGGGCAATGGTAATAGTAACTGGCTTAAATTGGCTAGCGCAAATTTTTGCGATTGGTTACATGGAAATGGATTGGGGTTGGGGACGTTTCTATTCTTTATTAGGATTATTTGAAGGGGGATTATGTGCCCTAGCTTTATGCAATAATCTGTTCTTCAGTTATGTAATTTTGGAAGTTTTGACACTAGGAACTTACCTGTTGGTGGGCTTATGGTTTAGTCAACCTTTGGTGGTAACTGGCGCAAGAGATGCTTTCTTAACAAAACGGGTAGGAGATTTATTCCTGCTAATGGGAGTGTTGGGTTTATGGACTTTATCAGGGACTTGGAATTACACAGATTTGGCACAATGGGCCGCCAACCCTGAAGTAGACCCCACGGTGATTACATTAGTAGGTTTAGCATTAGTTGCCGGGCCCATGGGTAAATGCGCCCAATTTCCCTTGCATTTGTGGTTAGATGAAGCAATGGAAGGCCCTGTTCCCAGTACAATTTTGCGGAACTCAGTGGTAGTTGCTAGTGGCGCATGGGTACTGATTAAACTCCAGCCCGTATTGACTTTATCCCCTGTGGTTTCGTCATTTATTGTAGCCATTGGTGTCGTTACTGCTGTAGGCGCATCGTTAATTGCCATCGCTCAAATTGATGTTAAACGCTGCCTATCTTACTCTGTTAGTGCTTACATGGGCTTGGTGTTCATTGCGGTGGGGGTACAACAAGACGAAACAGCACTGTTGTTAGTACTGACCCACGCTCTCGCATCTGCATTATTGGTAATGAGCACTGGTGGTATCGTCTGGAATAGCATTACCCAAGATGTAACTCAACTTGGCGGCTTGTGGACACGTCGCCCTATTTCCGGGTTAGCTTTTATCGTTGGAACTTTCGGTTTAATTGGTTTCCCACCTTTGGGTAGCTTTTGGGCTTTGCTGAAATTAGCTGATGGACTTTGGCAAACCTCCCCTTGGTTAGTGGTAGTCGTCATCGCAGTCAATCTCTTAACATCTGTAAGTTTAACTAGAGAATTTGGCTTAATCTTTGGTGGTAAAGCTAAACCAATGAGTGAGCGATCGCCTGAAGTTCATTGGCCCATGGTATTGCCCATGATGATTTTATTTGGCTTTGTGTTGCATTTGCCCTTAGTGTTAGAAAGCTTATCACTACTACCAAACTGGGCAACCCTGAACAAAGATGTGGCTTTATTACTGATTGGGTCAAGTATTGTTGGTTGCAGCATTAGCGGGGTAATTTATTTAGGCAATATTCCCAAACCAGTGCGCCTACCTTGGCAAGGTCTACAAAACTTGCTGGCTTACGACTTTTACACACCCAAGCTCTATCGTATGACCGTCATTTTCAGTGTTGCCCAACTTTCTAAGTTTGCTGACATGATTGACAGGTTTGTAGTTGATGGCATCGTCAACTTTGTGGGCTTGTTTTCGCTATTAGGTGGGGAAGGTTTGAAATACAGTAACAATGGACAAACCCAATTTTATGCTTTCACTGTGCTTATGGCAGTGGGGATTTTAGGCGCATGGGTAACTTGGCCATTTTGGGGAGTAAACTTTTTAAGTCTGATTTATTAAATCACCACCAAAATTCATCCCAATTTAGGGGAAACCTGACCAACGCCAATGACCAATTAACTATGTCAAATCTATGCTCAGTGTTCTAATTTTAATACCAATTGTAAGTGCTGTAATTATTGCCTTTTTACCCGGTAAAGCCTTTTCAGCCAGTGGGATTCGGTTAGTAGCTTTAACGGCAGCATTGATAGTTTTACTGTGGAATTTCTTTATTTTGCTGAAATTTGATATCAGTAATCCAGGAATGCAGTTTGAAGAATATCTACCTTGGAATGAAACTTTGGGTTTGAGTTATCACATTGGTGTTGATGGCTTATCAATTTTGATGTTGCTCCTCAATAGTTTACTCACCTGGATTGCTATTTACAGCAGTAACCAAGAAACTGAACGCCCACGACTTTTTTACTCACTAATTTTATTAGTTAGTGGTGGCGTTGCCGGAGCATTTTTAGCGGAGAATTTGTTGTTATTCTTCCTGTTCTATGAACTGGAATTAATTCCTTTCTATTTATTAATTTCCATTTGGGGAGGAGAAAAACGAGCCTATGCCGGCACCAAGTTCTTGATTTATACTGCTGTTTCCGGGACTTTGATTTTAGCCAGCTTCCTAGGCATGGTATTTCTCACTGGTTCTACCAGCTTTGCTTACAACACTATATCCACACAAACACTATCCGCAGGTTTGCAATTCCTGCTCTTGGTGGGAATTATTTTAGGTTTTGGCATTAAAATTCCCTTGGTTCCCTTCCATACCTGGTTACCTGATGCTTATGTTGAAGCTTCTGCACCCATTGCTATTTTGTTGGGTGGGGTGTTGGCGAAATTGGGAACTTATGGACTGTTACGGTTTGCCATGGGGATGTTTCCTCATGCTTGGAATGTCCTAGCTCCCACCTTGGCAATTTGGGGTGCAATTAGTGCAATTTACGGAGCAGTAGTTGCCATTGCCCAAACAGATATTAAGCGTATGGTAGCATACAGTTCCATCGGTCACATGGGTTATGTATTGCTAGCCAGCGCCTCTAGTACGGCTTTGGCATTGGTGGGTGCAGTGGCTCAAATGTTCAGCCACGGTTTGATTTTGGCAATTCTCTTTCATCTCGTAGGAGTGGTGGAGACAAAAGTGGGAACTCGTGAATTAAATAAACTCAATGGTCTAATGAGTCCCATTCGCGGTTTACCTTTAATCAGCGCCTTACTGGTTCTCAGTGGTATGGCCAGTGCTGGTATTCCGGGTTTAACAGGATTTGTGGCAGAATTTATTGTCTTCCAAGGTAGTTTCTCTGTTTTTCCCTTCCCCACCCTATTATGTGTCGCATCTAGTGGCTTAACGGCAGTTTATTTCGTTATCCTCCTCAACCGCACCTGTTTTGGCAAGTTGGATAATAATTTAGCTTACTACCCCAAGGTTTTATGGTCTGAAAAAATACCGGCTTTAATTTTGGCAACTCTAATTATCTTTTTGGGCATACAACCTACTTGGTTAGTACGTTGGACTGAACCAACAAGTACGGCAATGGTAGCGACAATTCACCCTGGTGAAAAAACCTTACTTTCTCAAGTTGCTCTCAAATAGTTAGAAGAATGTCTAAATCAAAATTTAGAGGCGATTACAATGGTACAAGTTCCGAATCATCCCACTGGGAAATTACCTCCTTCCCAACACGAGTTTGCTGACATAATTCATCGGCTAGAAGCTGGGGGCTCCATGTTGCCAGATACCCCAGAAAATTTAATGCAAATTATCGGCATTTATAAAGCTTATGCCGTGCCAATGGATTTCTACTGGCGGGATTTACTGTACATTGCTGAACAGGTATTTTTACAACCATTACCCTTTTTTAAATACTTTCTTCCCCAAGAATATTTGCAACGGCATAATCACTATGCTGGTGATGATGCCGAGTTGAGAGTTTGGCGCGGTGAAGCTACTGCTCATCCAGAACTTTTGGCATTTATACAAAAGGGTGAAACCATGAAAATGCCCAAGCTATTGCATCACTTATTCCATGACCGTATCAATATGGAATTTGCAGAAGCCTGTATGCGGGCAATGCTTTGGCATAGAGGTATGGGTGGTAAATTTGACCCTTACTTGGATACTGAAGAATATAAAGCTAATGCTCATCAAGCAATTAAAGCTTATTTCCAAAGTAATCCATTGATGTTAGGGCTTTATAATCTGTTCCCAGATATGTTTATAGAACAGTGCCGCCAAATGTCTTACTATGCCAATTTGGGGCTATTTTGGGAAGTCATGGCTCCTGTATTCTTTGAAATGTCTGATTTGTATGATGAGGGGAAAATTACCACTGTCCCAGAGGCGATGAATTTTCTAGTCAACGGCATTTTTGCAGTGGCAAATCGTCCTATTTACCATCATGTTTATATTCGTGGTGAATGCTACGAAATTGTTCCTAAATCTAAAGGCTTTGTTTGGCTTTATGAAGCTGCATTACCTTATGTGGAAGCTGTTTTTTATCGCACAGCTCCTTTCCGAGGAACAAAATCATATAACGCTCAAGCCGGACAAGTGCCAACACAGCAAAAAGACTTTCACTATGGAATTCTCTATGCAGATGTATTTCCCGTAGGTACTGCGGGTATTCCACCAACACTGCTCATGCAAGATATGCTGCACTTCTTACCAGAATATCTTGTTGATTACTACAACAGTTATTGTCGCGGAGAAGAAGATATGTTGATTCAGTTAGGAATTAGTTTCCAACGGTCAATGTACAATGTTACCTCTGCCGTTATTCAAGCATTGCGGACTGCACTGTGTCATCCCTTAGATGACCCCGATCCTGAGCATTTACAAGCTAATAGGCAATTCTTTGAGTCTCAGTTAAATCGTTTCACTCGCCCTGAATACAATATGCGTGATGCTGCCCGTTTACGTGATGTTCAAAGACAAGATTATCGTTGAACTTACCTTGGTTATCTTGCACCACAGCAGCCACACAGTAACTTAAGCTTCCCAGAATTTTTAACTACCTTAGGCCAACTTCTCCCGTTGTCCTAACAAAATAACAAGCTTATTGTCCTTCCTTAGACCCAAGGGCAATAACCACCTGGGAAATCCTATCCCAGGGAGAAGTTAATGGTTGCCAGTTACTCATGGTCATGTCTAAGTACAAAATGCTTTACTTAATACTAAGTAATTAGCATTATTTATCACTAACCTTATTTAATAAAGTGTCATGAATAAAATGTTTCATTTTATCCCATAAGAGCTACTATTAATATAGTGCAAGGAGTGGTACCATTTCACCCAAAGTTTGTTACAACTAATTCTGGCAACACTCATGTAAGAGTGGGGTTACCGTGTTTAAATGTTGCACTCAACAAGTAAAATGGTATAAACTTTTACAAAAAGGTACTTGAGTAAAATAAAACCTCAAGTACCTTTTTGTGTATAAAAAAAAATAAGTAATAGTTTCGGCTTTTTATCTGAGGCTTACCAAGAGCTTTGTAGCCTTAAGTCCTGTGAAAATCCAGTGGGCTGCTGCATTTGACATTCCCCCGCCACAATGATTTGCATTGTAGCGGGAAGTTATTGATTCTTAGAAACACGCTTTTTAGTACAAATACCAACGAGTCTTACTGTTTCTCCACAAGGTTGAAATTCTGTGTGTCCCACAGTATCTGTTCACACCATTCTCATCCCTTCTGGTCTTAGATTTCCTGAGAAATTTGGAAAAATCCACTCACTGATGCTTAAATCCAGGAAATCATTCCTATGACCCCACCATCAACATTGACTTAGCTAATTTGGTAGGTGGCAATTTTTTAACCCAAAGGTTTTGAGCTACCATAACTTGGTTATCCTCACATAACTTTCCTGAGAGTTTATGGAGAAAATCTTGTCTTGTATTTGTTATTTTCTCCTGAACTTTAGCAACTACATCCCCTCAAGTTTGACCACTGTAACGTAAGTTCCCTTGCTCCATTAAGATGGGAATAGTCTTACAGCAGATTTCGTTTTTATGAAGTACAAATTATAATCATGAAACTTTTGCCAATGCACAACTTGGACAGTCAACATTCAACAGTCAACATTTCTGCGAATAATGTTTAACCACAACAAATTAACTGGTATGTCTTCTACCCATTCCCATTCATTACCACACTCCATTCCTGTTGAGCAGATTTCCTACGATGAACGAGGTTTAGTACCGACCATTATTCAAGATTATCTAGATGGTACTGTCTTAATGATGGCTTGGATGAGTCAGGAGTCGTTAAAAAAGACTTTAGAAACTGGAGAAACTTGGTTTTGGAGTCGTTCCCGTCAAGAATTATGGCATAAGGGGGCCACTTCTGGCCATATTCAAAAAGTGAAAAGTGTCCGTTATGACTGTGATAGTGATACCCTGCTCATTGGAGTGGAGCAGCTGGGAGATATTGCCTGTCACACTGGTGAACGTAGCTGTTTTCATCGTGTAGAAGGGGCAATTGTTGCACCCCCAGGGGATACATTATCTCAACTGTTTCAAGTCATATGCCACCGCCGTGACCATCCAGTTGAGAGTTCTTACACCTGTAAGTTATTGGCAGGTGGCGATAACAAAATTTTAAAAAAAATCGGTGAAGAAAGCGCCGAAGTTGTAATGGCCTTCAAGGATGACGACCCAGTAGCCATTGCCGGTGAAGTTGCAGATTTACTTTACCACACTCTGGTGGCCTTGGCTCATCATCAAGTGGATTTAAAGTCAGTGTATCGCCACTTGCAAGAACGTCGCCGCTAGGAATGGTGACAACGAAACTATATGGAAGTATACCCTTCCCAACCACCAATGGCTAAATTTTTTTGTAATTCTTATTATTACCTCAAATTTTCCTCACCCATTCCACAAGGTTTCCACAGGTGTTTTGGTAGTTTTCCACAAATGTTCTACGAGTTAATAGGCACTTGCCGTCTTCTTGGGGATTGTTCATTAAGAATAGCAAGGAGCATGGTGCACTGAGTTTTTGTGAAGTTGAGTAACAAAAAATCGGCTATAACCCTTATTCTTACGTCAGGATTTGTGTTTTATACCAAGGAATTTAATATTTCGCAGCATTGACAAACCCACCCCCTCTTGTCGCACAATGATGCGACTAGCTTTTTATAGTCTGTTCCATCACTGACACCAAAAGTCACCTGAGATGCTGCTGTGGATTGTCAGGTAAGCTCAAAACTATTTAAAGCAAATCTCCTTTGCAAGTAACTTGTCTCTCTTGATTAACCTCAGAGAAGGAAAAACTCATGAACGCAACAGTTAGTATCTTCGCAGAAATTCCAGAAGCACTACATGAATCCCTCAAAAATTACCTCGAAACACACCCAGATTGGGATCAAAACCGAGTGCTAACAGCTGCCTTATCCCTGTTTTTACTCCAAAATGGCGATAGCGATCGCCGTGCCGCGCGTGTATATCTAGAAACTTTGTTTCAACGTTGTTAGATATAAATGCCGACACCAATTAACCAGAAACACCAAAGTCCCTGTAAGTAGGTGAAAAAGAATGTTTAACTATGTTGAAAAGATTTTATGGTAGGGTGTGTGGTCCCACAAAGTAGAGCAATCAAGCCCGAAGAACATTTACACCCCTACAAGGCTTTTTTTCCTTGTTACCTTCCCCCCATCAGGTTGATATTTGTTCATGTAGTGGTAGATATTCTCTCCAACTTACTTAAAGGCTGTGTCAACCTGGTTGCCGTCTGAGCATGGGGCACGGTAACCGTGCCCCATGGATCCATATTAATTAAAGCCACCAAGGGATAAAATCAAAAATCAAACCTGTTACATAGGGAAATTTAAACACCGACTAAAAAAAGAGCTATGTGAATACCTGTGCTTTTGGCGCTCTTACAGGGGAAATATATTAAACCCTGAAATTGTTAACAACAGTGAATTAATCATCAAAAAATCTCCAATAAAAACCATGCACTTAGGAATGAGTTTTCAACCGTTCCGAATGAGTGGGGCACTCAAACTTATACCCTACTCCACGTACAGTTTGAATTAGTGCTGGTTGGCTAGCATCGACTTCAATCTTCTTACGAATTTGACCGATGTGTACATCTACAACTCGTTGGTCCCCAACATATTCATAATCCCAGACCTCTTGAATCAGTTCTGCCCGTCGCCAGACTCTACCAGGATGGCTGGCTAAAAAATGCAGCAAGTCAAATTCTAGAGCAGTTAAGGGTATTGATTGGTTGTTAAGTGCGACTTCCCGTCGCGTGGGATCAATCATTAACTTTTCAAACACTAGACGTTTTTGTTCAGTACTGGTTACAATTCGTTGCCGTCTCAAAATTGCTGCTACTCTCACTTCCAACTCACCTAGCCCAAATGGCTTGGTGAGATAGTCGTCAGCACCTTTAGAAAAGCCGCGAATTTTGTCGGCTTCGTCGGTGCGACTAGTCAGCATCAACACAAAAACGCCATTACGACTTTGCATTTCCTGGCAGAGGTTAAACCCAATAACATCTGGTAAGTTCACATCTAAAATTACCAAATCTGGGTTAAATTGCTCAAACATGGCTAAGGCTGTTTTGCCATCCTCAGCAGCCTCTACCTGATAGGTCTGCTTCATCAAAAAGCGTTGGATTAAATTACGGACCGCAGGGTCGTCATCAACTACAAGAATCTTGGCGGGAGCCATGACCATCACTTTACACAAAAGTTCGTAAAATTAACAGGAAGCAGAATTGCGTAAAAACGCGTTTGTAACTTAGGGGGTTATTTAAGACTCTACAGCACTAAGGAATGTATTTCCTGATTATCCAAAATAAAATAATGGTGTAATCAAAATTTCGGCAAATGAAAGTCAGAAAATTTTTCCTGGTAACACCTATAGCTAAGTAGAAATATTGTAATTATTAAACTTGATGTGTAGGAGATTATTCGTGTTTTCAACATTCCCTACAGCAGTTTGTCAACCATAGTGGTGTGATTTGATTAGTGAATTTTTCCTAGAGCTAGGGAACAATGAACAGTGAACAGGAAACAATGCTTTGAATATGTACGGAGTTCTGTATGGCTGGGCTACCCAAGCTATGGAAAATCAAATAGGAGTCCCATAGTAAAGTTAACTTGCCCAGTTAACTGGGGATTGCAAACTTTTTAATTTTCAATCCAGATGTGGCTATGCACCACAACCTATTATGAAGCTAATGCCTAAAGATTTCCTTAACATCTCCCAAATTGCAAAGTTTTGAAACATAAAAGTTAATCTTTTCATCAAAAATGCATTTTAGGTATCTCCAGCTAAAATTATAAACCAGGGGTCTCACTATCTAAGGGCGTGATCCCATACACAGAGTCATCACAATATGTTAAAGTTGACATAGTTGAAAATTCTAAATCAATTCTACTAGCCCGTGTTAGTATCCTTGTAGGATACAAAAATGGGTTAATTTGTTAGTTTTAACAAGATAAAACCTAAAGACCATAGCTGACTAAGGCTAAAGAAAATATAAACTCCCATGAGCGATCAAAATCCCTACGAGAAACTTGGGGTATCAGAAGATGCTAGCTTTGATGAAATTCAGGAAGCTCGTAATCGCCAATTGGAGCGACACATTGGCGATGCAAAAACTTTAGAACTCATCGAAGTCGCTTACGATGCGATTTTAATGGATCGCCTACGGATGCGCCAGGAAGGTAAAATTAAAGTGCCTGAACGCATCAGGTTTCCCGAACTGCGAGTACAATTATCGCCAAAAGAAAATTCCGCCCCCCGGGAGCAGTCCCCTCCATGGCTACAACGAGTCATGGATAAACCCGCCCCCACAGATATACTCTTACCTGGAGCTTGGTATTTGGGTTTAAGCGCCGTTGGTATATTTGCTCAATCCCCAGGGGACCAGGTTTTACAGTTAATTTTGATAGTGGGTACAGGAATTAGTATTTATTTCCTCCAACGCAAGGAAGGTAAATTTGGTAGAGCAATTTTATTAACCCTGGTTGGTTTAATTGTTGGTTTAATCCTCGGCGGCCTACTTGCTGGTTTCCTTTTGCCCCAGATCAACTTTGGGCAATTATCAAATGAACAATTTTCCACAATCCTAACGTTTACATTGTTGTGGCTAATTAGCAGTTTTCTGCGTTAAGGCCATGAGTTTTTTCCATTCTGGATTGATTAAAGGTAATAGATAACCTGGGTTTAACCCTTTGTCTATTACCCATGTAGTTCAATTTAGCGGCGATTCAAGGATAAGTTTGACAGCCGCACTTAAATCCTGAACAATTAAGTCGGGTTCGTAAATTTCTAATTGAGAGCGATGGCGAATACCACACTCCACAGCTATCACCTTAATATTGTACTTTTTAGCAGCAGCGATATCCGCTTCAGTGTCCCCCACCATCCAAGTATCTTCTGCATGGGGAAGTTCCCCTAATGCCCGTTCCATTAACAAGGGCTTATCTTCAATGTCACTGGTTTTAACATAGTCATTTGTCAGGCAATAACAGCGATTTTTTGGGAAAAAACTGTCTAAGTTGTATTTTTTCACAGCGTAATCTAGTTCCCGTACCCGACGCATTGTCATCACAGCCAAATCAATTCCAGCTTGTTGAACTTTTAACAGTGCTTCTACAGCACCAGGGGTAAGGGTGTCATACTGAAAATAACTATCTGTGTGTACTGTTTTTCGGCGCAACTGGGCAAATTCTTGTGCTTGATTAGCATCCAAACCAGAGTTTAAGCCAATTTGTCTTTCAGGAACCCGACATCGCTTCATTTGCCAAAATTCCCCTTTGGAAAGTTGTCGTACAGATTGTTCTGGATATCGGATTTTTTCCAAGCAAAATTGATAAACACGGTAATACCGTTCAGACACATCAATAATCGGGCCGTCGAAGTCAGTGATTAGTCTTAGCATCGGCGGAAATTGTGAATTTTTATGACAATTATCTCATTTGTTGACTAACCCAATGTTTAAAATCTGTCCAAGTGTATTTTCATGACTAATATTTGATTTGTTTACAGCAGATTTCCTTGTGATAAAGTACAAATTATAATCATGAAACTTTTGTGGGGTGGGCATCTTGCACGCCAACACTGTACATCACCACACCGGAAAGTGCTGTATTTGATTTGTTTCCCAACCCCAAAGGAGAAATCCACAGCTATTGCAAAGTACCTCGTTTAATTTGTTCACCTTCCATAGCCTCAAATAAAGCGCGAAAATTACCTTCCCCAAAACCTTTAGCTTGGTAACGACGCTCAATAAACTCAAAGAAAAAAGTCGGTTGTCCAAAAATCGGCTCGGTAAAGATTTGTAACAGTACTGAATTTTGGGTATCTTCTTTCCAATCCACCAAAATTTCCTGCTGGGCAATGGCTTCTAGTTCTACCATGGAAAGGGGGAATCCTCGGCGCTGTTGAATCCGTGAGTAGTAACTTTGGGGAACCGAAAGTAAAGATAGACCACGAGCCCGAAATTGAGCGATCGCACTGACAAGATTAGGTGTCCCCAAAGCGATGTGTTGAATTCCCGGTCCCCGGTTGACATTGAGAAACTCTTGAATTTGGGAATTACTAGAAGCTGGTTCATTTATAGGTAACTGTACGCCGCCATTACGGGAAACCATCACTTGACTATATAAAGCAGAACGCTCAGTTTGAATTTTAAAACTTTGCTGGGGTTGAAAATCTAGAACTTTTTCGTACCAAGCAACAGCGGTTTTTAACTCACCCCCAGGGACATTCAGCACTATGTGATCTATAGCAGTAAAAGTATGGTCTGTTGTTTGTGGTACATAATCCCTTGTCACCCCTGAGACTTCAACCAAGGTATGACTCAACCCCCCCCAAGGAGCAATTTTCCCCCATTTGCGGGAGACATCACCATACTGCTGTGACTTTATGGGTTGGATTACCCTAGCACCGTATTTTTGAGCTAAGGCCATTGCACCTTCCACATCTTCCACTGCAAAAGCCACATCTGCTACCCCTGGTGGATGTTGGTTAAGAAATTCAGCCACCGGACTTTTAGGTAATAAAGCTGAAGATAGCAAAAAGCGAATCGTACCACTGCTCACTACTTCCGTACAAGTGTGCTGGGAAGTCATTCTACTATGTATTGCTGTAAACCCCAGGTGGTTTACAAACCAATCCCGCCAGACTTTGGCATCTTCTACATAAAAATGAACGTGATCGATCTTCATAAATCCTGAGAATCCAGCACAACAGCTTACCTGTTTGTAATTTTTCTCTTTTTTGCTAGATTATCAAGTTTTTCCTTTTTCATCAATCAACATGGCAATATACACTAGATTTTATCTACATCAAACAACTAATAACTGTAAAAATCCCCAACAAAACATTTTGAATTTAGCAAAAATCTAGGCATAACCATTAGATAAAAAATCAATCCAACCACTCAATCAAGACGAGAAAAAATATAGTTACGGGTACGAGAATCCCCAGGGTTAGTAAAGATTTTTGTTGTCAGTCCAAATTCAACCATTTGACTAATCCGATTTTCATTAGTCTGAAAGAAAGCTGTAAAATCAGACAAGCGGCTAACTTGCTGCAAGTTGTGACTAATAATTACCATTGTTATGTCACAGCGTAAACGTAAACTTTGGATTAAGTCTTCAATTTTTATGGTAGCCGTAGTTTGAAGACCAAAGCAAGGCTCATCCATCATGATAATTTTTGGCTTTACTGCTAAAACACGAGCAATGCAAAGTCGTTGTTGTTGACAAATAGAAAGGTCTAAAGCTGATTTATGCAATTTATGTTTCAGTTCATCCCACAGATCAGCATCCCTAAGAGCAGATTCAACAATTGCGTCTAATTCTGCTTTTGGTCGCCACCCCACTATTTTCACCCCATAAGCCACATTATCGTAAATACTCATGGGAAAAAGATTGGGCTTAGGCAGTATCATACTAACTTGGCGGCGTAACCTATTTAAGTTGACCCGACGCTCATAAATATTTTGATTAAAAAATTCTACCCTTCCTTCTACCCTTCCTTCCGCTTCTAATTCAATCATGCGATTGAGACATTTAATAAAAGTAGATTTACCACAACCACTAGAGCCAATAATCGCAGTGACTTTGTTCTGGTAAATATCCATTGATATATCTTCAAATATTTTGCAGTTATTGTAGTAAAAACTGAGATTTTTAACTCTAATAGCTGGAACTAGTTGATTCATGCTCTAAAAAAATGTATAAAAAATATCCACTAAACAAAGCGACAAAAGCAAGTAGTGATATTTGGTGATGTATCACTGGCCCATCAACTTATTTTCCACTTCCTTGTCTTACTCTTGTGTTAAAACCCATAATTGTGTTGCATTAAAGGTAACTCCTCATTTAATAATCAAAGAAATATGTTATGGCAATATCTTGGCCTTAAACCTTAAACTCCTCTTAAATTAGTCTATTAACTTACCTCACACCTCATTTGTAAACTTTTACCTCTATACTTCAATATATTTGCGGATTATTCTTCATTAATGGCAGATTAGAGTAACAGTATGTTTGTAGTGTAAACATTAGTAGCCCACATGTCTAGAATAGATAAATCAGCCTTCATCTGAGTAAGTACAAAGGCAACCACCATGTCCACCCCTAAAAGAAATAACACCCTGAAACTCCGAAAATTTTCGGGTTTCCAAGGTGTTGCCAGTAAGCTTTATGCTTTAATACATTTAAGCTTCCCTTCAGGAGAAGCCAAGGCGGGTTAGTTCAGCCAAAAAGTCCAGAAACATAGTCACTAGTACGAGAATCTAGCGGATTATGAAATATTTGATTTGTCACACCAAATTCAACCATTTGACCAATACGACTTTCATCGGTACTGAAAAAAGCTGTGAAATCTGAAACACGAGTAGCTTGCTGCATATTGTGGGTCACAATAGCAATAGTAAATTCAGAGCGCAGACTATGAATTAGTTCCTCAATTTTCATGGTAGCAATGGGGTCAAGAGCCGAACAAGGCTCATCCATTAGCAACACCTTTGGTTTAACAGCTAAAGCACGAGCAATGCATAGGCGCTGTTGTTGACCACCGGAAAGACCTAAAGCTGATTTATTCAGCTTATCCTTAACTTCATCCCACAGAGCAGCTCCTTTCAAAGCTGTTTCAACCACCCCATCTAATTGTCTTGAGGAAGATTTTCCAGCTATTCTCATCCCATAAGCCACATTTTCATAAATGCTCATGGGAAAAGGATTTGGTTTCTGAAATACCATACCAATTTGGCGCCGTAGTCGATTTAAGTTAATGCGGGGGTCATAAATATTCTGACCAAAAAATTCCACACTTCCTTCTACTTTCACCGAACCCTCTAATTCGCCAATGCGATTTAGACTTTTAATGAAAGTTGATTTACCACAACCACTAGGGCCAATGAGCGCCGTCACTTGATTTTGATAAATATCTAATGAAATTTTATCAATTACTTTAGTAGTGCCGTAGTAAAAGCTCAGATTTTTGACTTGAATAGCAGGAATTAATGCGTTCATCTTCTAGGTTAAATTTTTGAGATTAACTTACTATCAAAGGTTAAAACTTTAACTTTCACCTACTTTTTCTCTTACGAGTAACTAAGCGAGAGACAATATTGACACACAAAACCAAGCTGAGTAACACTATGGAAGTAGTCCAAACCAATTCATGTTTTTGCGGGTCGGGGTCATTATAAAGGTTAAAAATCAATACTGGTAAGGAAGCCGTTGGGTTGAGTAATCCCGATGACCAATCTAAGCTAAACAAAGCCGTAAATAGTAAAGGCGCTGTTTCCCCAGCAGCACGAGCCACGGCTAAAAGAGCACCTGTGGTAATTGTAGGAATAGCAGCAGCAATTACCACACGAAAGGTAGTTTGAAAACGATTACCCCCCAAAGCTGCGGAAGCTAAACGCTGCTCCACCGGTACTAACTTTAACGCTTCTTCCGTTGTCAGCACAATCACAGGTAACATAATTGTGGCTAAAGCAAACCCACCAGCCACCGCACTAAATTTTTTGGTCAATAAAACTATAACACCATAAGCGAATACACCCACAACAATAGAAGGAACACCAGTGAGAATCTTGGTGATAAAGCGAACAAAATTCACTGCTGGGTGAGTACGTCCAAATTCCGCTAAAAATACCCCCGTTAATATACCTAGGGGAACACTTAATACCGCGCCAATGGCAACTATTTTTGCTGTTCCCACAATAGCATTGCCAAATCCAAAATCAATTACAGAATTGACAAACATTTCCGCCTTGATACCAGATAATCCCCTGGCGAGGATTTCCCACAAAATAGATACTAAAGGAATTAAAGCTAACAATGTTAATCCCAAGGCCAGGACATTCATTAAATAAGTAAAAAACTGCCTGGACTGTGGTAACGGTCTAAATAACTCCCTAGCTAAAGATTGATTTATTGCCGATTTTTGAGAACTATCCATAATTATGAATATTTGTTTATGACTATTTTGATTTCAATTTACTCATCCCATCAAGAGCGATTTTTATTACGCACCCACTGTATCAGCAGAACAGCACCAATATTCACCGCTAAAGTCACTCCAAACAAAACTAATCCCAGGTAAGTTAAAGCACCAATGTGCAACCCCTGTTCAGCTTCTGCAAACTCATTAGCTATGACAGAAGGTATGGTATAAGCCGGATCTAATAAAGAAGCACTAATTTGAGCAGAATTACCAATCACCATAGTCACGGCCATTGTTTCCCCCAAGGCTCTACCCAAAGCCAGCATTGCTGCACTGATAATCCCGGAAAATGCAGCAGGTAGCAACACTCTAAAAATTGTTTCCCAACGAGTACTACCCAAAGCCATAGATGCACTACGTAATTCTTTAGGGGTAGCCAGTAATACATCACGGCTAATTGCTGCCATTGTGGGCAAAATCATAATGGCTAGAATAATTCCCGCCGTTAACATATTTGTTCCCACGGGGAATTCTGTATTAAATAGCGGTATCCACCTTAAATATTCACTTAGCCCGGCTTGTAATGGTTCTAAAAACGGAATAAAAATAAAAGTTCCCCATAAACCAACAATCACACTGGGAATTGCGGCAATTAATTCAATCATCAATGCCAGAATTGTTTGTATTGACCCAGGTAAAAAATTTTCGCTAGTTACTAAAGCCACTGCTAAACCCACAGGGAAAGCAAGTAAAATTGCGATGGCACTGGTCACCAAGGTGCCATAAATATAAGGTAAAGCACCAAATATCTCATTACCCACATCCCAATCCCTACCCCACAAAAAACTAATGCCAAACTTAGCAATAGCCGGGCGAGCTTCTTGAAAAATAATCCAACTCATTACAAATAGCACCGCCACAGTGATAGCTGCGGAAGCATACACCAGCCATGTAAATCCTTGGTCAGACCAACCCTTAATATTTTCCTTAGCTATCAATTCGATGTATTCATCATTTGATAATGATTCATCTTCAGGGGAATTAAACGAATTTTTCATGAAAAACTCAGAATATTACAGTTTTTTCTCTGATTAAGTTAAATTTACTTTTTGGATAGTCCATAAACAAACTTTCTTAGGTTGACTTAAACAGTTCCCAGGGATTTTGCCAACATCAACTCCTAGCATCACCCTTAGAGTCTGCATTAATCTTGAAACCATCAGAAGTTTTATAAACTCCGCCACTTACTCCCTGGTGTCCACCTTCGGTTTTTTCACCGAATTTAGGCACAAAATCAGTCCTTGGGAGCGAATAACAAACAAGTTCGCTCCCTGGTACTTCCTCCACTAGCTAAAGCCAATTAGCCTTGGTACTTTAGGAGGAATTTTGTTGTAATTATGGTTTAACAGTACTATTCACTGTTTGTAATACCCGATTAGCCACTGCAGAAGGAATTCTGGTGTAGTTAAGGTCATCATTGAACTGTTGACCGTCTGTCAATACCCAGTTAATCCATTTTTTAACAGCCTCAGACTTAGCGGCATTAGGATATTGTTTATAAACCATCATCCAGGTAAGACCCACAATAGGATAACCTTTTTCTGGATCTCCCACAAAGGTGCGGTAGTTACTAGGGAAATTAACCGATGACAAAGCTGTGTTTGCAGACTGCAAAGAAGGAGACACAAATTCCCCTGACTTATTTTGCAACTGTGCTGATCTCAGCCTGTTTTGGGTAGCGTAGGAATATTCCACATAACCAATGGAACCTGGAGTACGAGCTACTATAGCAGCTACACCGGGGTTACCCTTACCTTTAAGAACATTAGGCAAAGTCCACTTAGGAGCAGTGCCGGTGCCAATTCTACCCTTAAAATAAGGACTAATTGAACTCAAATGGTTAGTAAAAATGAAAGTTGTACCACTACCATCCGCACGAACAGCAAATCTAATTGGCTGGTTGGGTAAATTTACACCAGGATTATCAGCTTTAATTTTGGGGTCGTTCCAGTTGGTAATTTGACCAGAAAAAACAGCCGGTAAAGTACCACGAGATAATCTGAGATTATTAACACCCGGCACATTATAAACCACAGAAACCGCACCACCTGCTGTAGGTACTAAAATCACACCATTTTTGACCTTAGCCATATCAGCATCTGTCATAGCAGCATCGCTAGCACCAAAGTCAACGGTTCCTGCAATTGTTTGACGAATACCTCCGCCACTACCAATTGCTTGGTAGTTGACTTTCATACTTGGAAATTTCTTTCTTACTTCACGAGCGTATCTTTCATACAAAGGCGCTGGAAAAGTTGCTCCCGCACCATTGATAGATTGAGCTTGAGCTTGAGCAGGTGCAGCCAAAACAGAACCAATGGCCACAGCAGCTGTTAGCGCTGAAGTGGTAAATGCTCTGTGCAAAGTGGTGGTTGAAAAATTCATATTACCTCGGATTGTGAGCATTAACTTTTTGTTTAATTCACACCTTTGACTAAGTAAATTTATTTATAATTAAGGCTAGATTAAGCTTTACTTAACAATAGGGTAATTTATAGTTAAAACTTATCGGTATAAAAATATCGGGACTAATTTTTTCTCAATAACTAACTTTATTACAGTGGATTTTGTTCTTATGAGGTACAAATTATAATCATGAAAACTTTGTGCATTAGGCATCTTGCCCGCCATTAGTGTAACTCACCACACCAAAAACCCCTGTACTTATAGAAAAAGAAACCGATATTTGACTGACAAGTGAATTTTTATAGCAAAATTTGACTATTGGCTAGATGCCCAGAAATGTTGAATCCTGGGATAAAAATTTACAATTTTTGCGTTTTACCCAGATAAAGTTCATTGTCTATTAAGAATAGAGTCATTAATTGCTCAAATTTTGTATCACCGACGCAGAACTTGGACAGTCAACAGTGAACATTTACGGCTTTTACCATACTTTACCGGAAGGGTTAAAGCCCCACTAGAACCAGCAATCACATTAGTTGCTTCCTCAAACAGGAAACCTAGCAGGTGTATATTAATACACACACCTGCCGAAAGTGCATACTGATAATAGCCATGTTTGACGAGGTAGTGCTTATTTGTAACAAATAACGCCTATCTGGAATTAGCATAGCTAAATCAGCGCAACTTAATAGTTAAGGTCAATGTATTAATAGGTTAAGTTACTGTTAAACCAACCTACAGCACTTTTCAAACAAATAAAGTACAAATCATAATCATGAAACTTTCGGGGGTGGCTATGTTCCCCGGCAATACTGTACCTCCTTGGTTCTGTAGCGCGGAAAGCTTCAATACTCCACAATTAATTAAGAAGATGCTTTACGTTTCTTCAATATTCTAATTTGTGATAACAATGGCCAGAGACTTACGAGGATTCATTAAAATTTTAGAAGAAAGAGGACAATTAAAGAGAATTTCGGCTTTAGTTGACCCAGAGCTAGAAATTGCCGAGATTTGCAACCGGATGTTGCAACAAGGCGGACCAGGGTTACTCTTTGAGAATGTCAAAGGAGCATCATTCCCAGTGGCGGTGAACTTGATGGGAACCGTGGAAAGAATATGCTGGGCCATGAATATGGAGCATCCACAGGAATTAGAAACTTTGGGTAAAAAGCTCAGTATGCTCCAACAACCAAAACCCCCAAAAAAGATTTCCCAAGCCATAGACTTCGGCAAAGTCCTATTTGATGTCATCAAAGCTAAACCAGGACGAGATTTTTTCCCGCCTTGTCAGCAGGTGGTAATTTCTGGCGATGATTTGGATTTAAATAAGTTACCCCTAATACGTCCTTATGTCGGTGATGCTGGCAAAATTATCACCCTAGGATTAGTAATTACAAAAGATTGTGAAACAGGTACACCTAATGTAGGTGTATATCGATTACAACTGCAATCTCCAAATACCATGACCGTTCACTGGTTATCAGTGCGGGGGGGAGCTAGGCATTTACGCAAAGCTGCCCAATGTGGGAAAAAATTAGAAGTAGCCATTGCACTGGGTGTAGATCCTTTAATTATCATGGCAGCTGCCACACCCATTCCTGTAGATTTATCAGAATGGTTGTTTGCTGGACTTTATGGCGGTTCCGGTGTCAACTTAGCAAAATGTAAAACTGTAGATTTAGAAGTACCCGCAGATTCAGAATTTGTCTTAGAAGGCACCATCACCCCAGGAGAAGTATTACCTGATGGTCCCTTTGGTGACCATATGGGCTACTACGGTGGTGTGGAAGATTCCCCATTAATCCGCTTTCAATGTATGACCCACCGCAAAAATCCCATTTATCTCACCACATTTAGCGGTCGTCCACCTAAAGAAGAAGCCATGATGGCCATCGCCCTCAATCGAATTTACACTCCTATTTTGCGACAACAAGTTTCAGAAATTGTGGATTTCTTCTTACCAATGGAAGCCTTAAGTTACAAAGCAGCCATTATCTCCATTGACAAAGCATATCCAGGACAAGGGCGACGAGCTGCTTTAGCATTTTGGAGTGCATTACCCCAATTTACCTACACCAAGTTTGTCATTGTGGTAGATAAAAATATTAACATTCGCGACCCACGTCAAGTAGTGTGGGCCATTAGTTCCAAAGTTGACCCCACCAGAGATGTATTTATTTTACCCAATACACCCTTTGACAGCTTAGACTTTGCCAGTGAAAAAATTGGTTTAGGTGGACGTATGGGAATTGACGCCACCACCAAAATTCCCCCAGAAACCGATCATCAATGGGGTTTACCTTTGGAATCACATCCAGATACAGCAGCCATGGTAGATAGACGGTGGGCTGAATATGGTTTAGCAGATTTAAAGTTAGGGGAAGTAGATCCCAATTTGTTCGGGTATGATATGCACCATCCCCCTTCCAGATGAAAAAACTTTCCTGGTAAGGTAATTTTCCTGGTCAAACAACTCCATCAAACCCCACTTCAGACATGAGTGCGAACCTAGGATAAAGATACATCAAAAATTCCATAACTAACCATAGCCCCATGTGGAAGAGGTATCTTCTACATGGGGTATATAATTTTATCCGTCCCCATGACCCAAGCAAACCCTTATTAAAAAGCAAACAACTCCCAACTAAGAATTACAAAACACCCATGATTGAAACCGGACAAATAGTGCAGGTGAGAACACGGCAGTATCTTGTAGAGGAAGTTGTCAATCCACCATCCCCAGGACAAGATACCAAAGTAAGTCTTTCCTGCTTGGAAGATGATGCCCTAGGAGAACCACTAGAAATTCTCTGGGAAAAAGAAATAGACGCAAAAATTGTAGAAAGAACTTCATGGAACACAATTGCCCACCGAGGTTTTGATGACCCCCATTTATTCTCCGCCTACTTGCACACATTACGTTGGAATTGCGTAACTTCCACAGATGCCACATTATTTCAAGCTCCCTATCGAGCCGGAATAGAAGTCAAAGCCTACCAACTAGAACCCCTACGGAAAGCATTATTAATGCCCCGGGTTAATTTATTCATTGCCGATGACGTGGGTTTAGGCAAAACCATCGAAGCAGGGCTAATACTGCGGGAAATGTTAATGCGCCAAAAAGTCAAACGAGTAGTAATCTCCTGTCCTGCGGGAGTAACAAGGCAATGGCTAGAAGAAATGGAAAATCGCTTTGGATTGACATTTGTCATTCTCAACCGTGAATTCATTATAGCCCGCCGTCAAGAACGGGGATATGGAATTAACCCTTGGACAACACACACCCGGTTCATCATTTCCCACACTTTACTGCGAGAGGAAACCTATGCAGCACCATTACGAGATTGGCTGGGTGATTTTTGTCCCAAAGCCATGTTCATCCTCGACGAAGCCCACCACGCAGCCCCCGCTAGTGGAGCCAAATATGCTGTTGACTCTCAACTAACCAAAACAGTGCGGGAACTAGCCAGGCGCTTTGAACACAAACTATTCCTATCCGCCACCCCCCACAACGGACACTCCAACAGCTTTGCAGCCCTACTAGAAATTCTTGACCCCCAGCGTTTTTGTCGAGGAGTACCCGTCAGAGACCTTAAACTTCTAGATACAGTAATGGTGCGGCGATTAAAACAAGACTTGCGAGATATAGGAGAAGAATTTCCCCAACGTCATGTAACCCCCATCATCATTGACAATCTCCCAGACAACGCCCCGGAAATACAATTATCCCAATGGCTCCAACAATATCGCCACCTACGTGAAGCCAGACTTAAAAACGCAACCAAATCAGCCCAAACCAACGCAATATTAATCATTACTTCTCTGCAAAAGCGTCTTTTGTCATCCATAGAAGCTTTTGCCCGCACCTTAAAAGTACATCAAAGTGCCATAGAAAAACAAACCACCCCCTCAGTTTCCACAGAACAAACCCATCTTTCTTTATTAATAGAAACCCCCGGAGCCGATGACGAACGAGCAGACCTACCCGAAGAAGAAGTAGAAAAAGAAGAAGAGACTCAAATGATACTTGCTTCTCAGCAAAACTGCCAGCCAACCCCCGAGGAATTAGCAATTTTGACCACCATGACAAACATAGCTAATCGTTATCGCCATGAGCCAGACCCCCGTATTAAAAGATTAGTAGCATGGATTCGTACACACCTCTGCCCAGAACTAGGTCAAACCGACGCAGCCTGGTTAAATAGGCGAGTGATTATTTTTACAGAATATACAGATACTAAAACTTATCTACACCAGCAACTCCAAGCCGCCATCGCCCACTCCAACCGTGCAAACCAACGAATAGAGACTTTTCACGGTGGTATGGGAGAAGAACGTCAAGAAGCCATTAAAGCTGCATTTAACAGCGACCCGGCCCGTCATCCCCTACGGATTTTAATTGCCACAGATGCAGCACGGGAAGGAGTAAACCTGCAAAATTACTGTGCTGATTTATTTCACTTTGATATTCCCTGGAATCCCTCCCGCATGGAACAGCGCAACGGCCGAATAGACCGCAAATTACAGCGATGTCCCATTGTCAACTGCTATTACTTTATTTTTCCCCAACGAGCAGAGGACAAAGTGTTAGACATCTTAGTGAAAAAAACCACAACCATTCAACAAGAACTAGGTAGTTTAGCACCAGTGGTACAAAAAAATGTTTCTTATTTACTCGCCAACGGTATTCATCACCACCAAATAAACCACCTAACCCATTCCATCAACAACATAGAACAACACCACCAAAACAGCCACAACAAACAAACAATCAACCTAGAACTAGAACAAGGAAGATTGCGCCAACAACAATTGAGCCAACAAATCCAGCATCTACAACTAATGTTGAAAAACGCCCGAGATTGGTTAAAACTCAACGACCTGCACTTCCGAGAAGCCATCTCCGCCGCCCTAGAAATATTGGGAGTTTCCTCCCTTAAACCCCTAGACATCAACGAAGTCGCTAAGAACCCCCTCACCGCTCGTTGGTTAATTCCTCCCCTAGACCAACACACCGGAGCAGACCCCACCTGGGCCACCACCCTAGACAGCCTGAGAACACCGCGTAAAATCGGACAAAAACCCTGGGAATGGCGCAAACAAACCCCCCCTCGTCCTGTGGTATTTCGTGACCTAGGAACTTTAGACAGTGAGGTGGTGCATTTGCACCTAGAACATAGACTTGTTCAACGGTTATTAAGCAGATTTTTAGCACAAGGATTTTTGCACAACGAATTAACCCGTGCTTGTATTTGTTTCACCGACGACCCTGTACCCAAAGTCATCGCTTTAGGAAGATTAGCTTTGTATGGAGAAGGAGCCTCCCGTCTTCACGATGAAATTATAGCCATAGCAGCTTCCTGGACTGACAACCCCAGTCCAGGAAAAAAAAGGCTTCAAATCTTAAAACAAACAGAAAAAGACAAAGTACTAGACCTATTAGAAACTTCCATAGCTTCTCCCCAATCCCCACCCATTCCCCCAGGAGTCAAACAAAGATTGCAAAACAGCGCCCCCCAAGACATAGCAGAATTAATTCCTCACCTACAACACCAAGCTCAGATATTAAAACAAAATGCTGAAAAAAAGCTAACCCAACGAGGCTTAAAAGAAGCAGGAGAAATGAAAAAAATTCTCCAGCAACAACAACAGCAAATCTTGAAATGTCAGCAAGAATCTCAAGTACTGCAATTGTCGTTATTAGAAGAAAAGCGCCAACAAGAAGCAGACCGTCGCCATTGGGAAAAACGCCTGGAAACCATTGCTACAGAAATGACCTCCGAGCCAGCTCGCATTGAATCTGCTTACAAAGTTAAAGCCACTCGAGTTGAACCAGTGGGTTTGACTTACTTATATCCAATTTCTGGTTAAGGAAAAAAGCAATGATAAAAGACTCAGAAATTAAATCACACAAAGAATGGCTTGGCTTTCTTCAGCCCGTGGGTTTGGTAGTTTATCCAATAGCATTATCAGAATCACAAGTTGTAATTAACCGCAACCCAGTGGAATTGCAACAAAAATTAGCAGCAATTGTTTATAGAAATTCTAGCAACCAACAAGACAATAGCTGTTACATCAAAGATTTTCGCACCTTCGCTCTTAATATTTTAGATTGGCAACCCCAAGACCTGGTAGAAAGTCCAACAGAATTAACTGTCTCCCTGCCAGACTATCACGAAATATTAACTCCTACCTATGCAGTACCTAAAGAAAATGGCCAGTGGATGATGTTGGTTCAAGAGTTAGAACCAGGGATAAATTTTGACAAAATCAAAAACCAAGATACTAAAACTAATTATTCCCACAGCACACTTTCTCCCCAAGCCAAGTTTGAACGATTGTTAAAAGAAACAAAAATCTACACAGGGCTTTTGTGTAATGGTAAAGAATTGCGCTTGGTATATGCGCCACCGGGAGAATCCTCAGGACATCTGACTTTTCCTGTAACAGCCATGACTGAAGTATCTGGTCGGATAATTTTAGGCGCAATGGTCATGCTTCTTTCCGCTGACCGACTATTTATTGTTCCCAGCCATCGCCGTTTACCTGCTATTTTAGAAAAAAGCCGCAAGTATCAAAACCAAGTTTCTACCCAATTATCCGAACAAGTTTTAGAAGCATTGTGGGAATTATTGCTTGGTTTTCAAACAGCATACGCTATCACCAATAACTTATTACTCACAGAAATAGCCACCACCGCACCCCAACATATTTACGGCGGGCTAATTACTGTTTTAATGCGGTTGGTATTTTTGCTCTACGCCGAAGACCGTGACTTAATGTCTCAAGATAAGGTGTATGCAAATTATTATTCCGTCACTGGTTTGTATCAACGTTTACGGTCAGATGCAGGTAATTATCCAGACACCATAGACCAAAGGTATGGCGCTTGGTCTTCATTGCTGAGTTTATTTCGCTTAGTCTACAACGGTGCTAGTCATGGAGAGTTATTTTTACCACCACGTCACGGACAATTATTTGACCCAGAGGAATATCCTTTTTTAGAAAATCGTCCACTCAATAGCAAATATCAACCAAACCAAACAATAGAGCCTCCACGACTTGCTGATGGAGTAATTTACAGAGTATTGCAGAAATTACTCATATTAGATGGAGAGCGTTTATCCTATCGTTCCTTAGATGTGGAGCACATTGGCTCAGTGTACGAAGCCATCATGGGCTACCAAGTGCAAATAGCCAAAAATCCATCCATTGGACTTTGGAGTAAACCCCAAGGAGCTAAAACATCCGTAACCGTTGTTGTTGAGCTCCAGGACATCATACAAGCTAAACCACCAGAGCGAGCTAAACTTTTAAAAAACATAGCCGGTTGTGAGGTCACAGGGAAAATTTTAACAGACCTCAAAGCAGCCCACACAGAACAAGAAATATTAGCAGCCCTAGCACCGAAGATATCACCAAAAACACCAAACTTAATACCCCGTGGATGTTTGTATTTACAACCAGGACAGGAACGACGTACCACTGGTAGTCACTACACCCCTCGTGCATTAACAGAACCCATCGTTAAAGAAACTTTAAAACCTGTTTTAGCAGCTTTAGGAAAAAATCCCACACCACAGCAAATTTTAGATTTAAAGATTTGTGATATAGCAATGGGGTCCGGAGCATTTTTGGTAGAAAGTTGTCGTCAATTAGCTGAGAAATTAGTTACAGCATGGAATCAGCACAATACCTTAGTTCACATTCCCCACAACGAAGAACCTTTATTATACGCCCAGCGCATTGTAGCTCAACAATGTTTGTATGGAGTAGACAAAAACCCTTTTGCAGTCAACTTAGCTAAACTATCTTTGTGGTTAGTCACTTTAGCCAAAACCAAAGCTTTTACCTTTCTAGACCATGCTCTTAAGTGGGGAGATTCTTTAGTCGGATTAACATCAGAACAAATTAAAAATTTTAACTGGAATATAGACACTACCTATAACGACTCTAACCTTCCTTTGTTTCACCAAACTTTAAATCAAACAGAAAAATCCCGATGGGAAATTTATAGTTTAGGTATTGATAATTATCAAATCAAACAAGACATCTATAGAAAAATAGAAGTTAATTTAGAAAATATTCGCTTGCAAGGTAATTTAGTTGTTGCAGCCTTTTTTGCTCACGATAAAGACAAAAAAAGAAAAGACGAATTAAATAATTATCGGTTAAAGATACACCATTGGCGCAGTTATCCAGAAAAAAAATTAGAAATCAAACAAATTCTTGAACACCTGGGTTTTAGCCATAAACCCATACCAGTTTTTAATTGGGAAATAGAATTTCCTGAAATTTTTAATAGGAATAATCCCGGTTTTGATGTAATTGTTGGTAATCCACCATTTGCAGGAAAAAATACATTAATTAATGCTCATATTCCCGGTTATTTAGATTGGTTAAAAGTTATCAACCCCCAATGTCATGGTAATGCTGATTTAGTTGCTCATTTTTTTCGCCGCGCCTTTAGTTTGTTACGCCAATCAGGTTGTTTTGGTTTAATCGCAACTAATACTATTGCCCAGGGTGACACCCGTAGCACCGGTTTAACATATATCTGTCACCATGGAGGAATTATTTACAATGCTCAAAGACGGTTAAAGTGGCCTGGTTTAGCTGCGGTGGTGGTGAGCGTAGTTCATGTTATTAAACAAAATACCCAAAGAGCAAATCCTGGTGTAGTTCCTTCGCAAAATAGTCTTTGTTTACAACCCATTCTAGATGGTGAAGAAGTTCCCTTTATTTCAGCGTTTTTATTTAAATCTGGTAAACATGATAACCCCCCTCCCTTGTTAGCAAATGCTGATAAAAGTTTTCAAGGTAGCATTGTTTTAGGCATGGGTTTTACTTTCGATGATGATAATCTAGATGCAACACCCATTGCAGATATGCACCGTTTGATTGAAAAAGATTCTAAAAATCAAGAGCGGATTTTTCCTTATATTGGTGGTGAGGAAGTTAATTCTAGTCCCACCCATGAACATCGTCGCTATGTCATCAATTTTGGTGATATGACTGAGGAGGAGGCTAGGGAATATCCTGATTTAATGCACATTGTTGAGGAAAAAGTTAAGCCTGAAAGAGATAAGCAAAAAAGAGATGCTCTACGTATCAAATGGTGGCAATATGCTGAAAAAAGACCTGGTTTAGTAAAAGCCATCGCACCTCTTGAACGGGTGTTAGTTACTAACGCTCAAGCATCAATGCATTTATGTTTCATTTTTCACGCACCTAATGTTGTATTTGCCAATAGTTTAAATATTTTTCCTTTCCAAAGTTATTCTACTTTTGCAGTTCTTCAATCACGTATCCATGAAACATGGGCTAGATTTTTCAGTTCAACTTTAGAAGACCGACTTCGTTACAATCCCTCAGACTGCTTTGAAACCTTCCCCTTCCCTGAAAACTGGGAAATTAACTCCACCCTAGAAGCTGCGGGAAAACAATATTATGAATACCGCGCTGCTATGATGGTTCGCCACAACCAAGGATTAACAACCACATATAACCGCTTCCACGACCCAGATGAATGGAGTCCTGAAATATTGCAATTGCGCCAACTTCATCAAGAAATGGATAAAGCAGTGCTCAATGCTTATGGTTGGTGCGATATTTCCATTGATTGCGATTTTCTTCTTGATTATGAAGAAGAAGAAGAAGTTGAACATAACACAAAACCACAAAAGAAAAAACCCTGGCGATATCGTTGGGGCGAAGGAATTCGCGATGAAATTTTAGCTCGTTTACTTCAATTGAACCAACAACAAAGCGAAGCAGAAATTTTAGGTGGAAAATTTCCACCCCCTAAATAAAAACAATCAATCCCAAGGAATTCCTAACTCCCAACATTTCTTCCCAATGTAATTAATAGTTGAGAAAACCTATGTGCTTATGGCAACTTTATTATCATATTGTCTGGGGAACTAAACAACATTTACCTTTGATTGTTCCTCAACAGGAGTTTATCCTTCATAACTATATTATTCGCAAAGCCAATGAAGTTAATTGCATAATCCATGGTATTGGTGGAATGGAAGACCATATTCATTTAGTCATATCTATTCCCCCCACCATCGCTATCGCTAATTTAATAGAAAACATCAAATATAGCAGTTCATGTCATTTTTATGAAAACAATTTTTTCACCCCAACCAAATTTTTTTGGGATTCAGGATATAGTGTTTGTTCCCTTAGTTATAAACAATTAGAACAAACCGTAAGTTACGTCAAAAATCAAAAAAAACACCACCTACAAGGCACCCTCAAAGTGGAATTAGAAAAAACCAACATTAATTAAGACAATGAACAAAGAAAAATATACCACCTCCCCACAAGTGCGATCGCATTTAATTGAATTTTTAGAGCTTGACCTCATCGGACCCACACCACAAAACCAAGACTATGCTGAAGAAATTCTCGACCAACCACCATCAAAGTACTATCTTACAGGTTTTTTAGTCCCCCATGGTGTACCCATATCACAACGCAGTGATGATAGTAGCGATGATGACATAGACCTCATTTCAGATAAAATTAGCAGTGAAGACGAAAATATTCCTGAAAAAACCTTTGCAAAAAAAGCTTATTTTCCTTCCTCCATTGGGTTAAGCTTTCTCTTGCAAGAAAATGTTAATTTCCTTGATGTCACAATTCAATGGGGTGACTATTTAGAACTAAAACACAACCCCACCCCAACAGAAAACCACCTCAATGAAAAAGAAACAACTTCTTCAGATAAACAACCCCCCAACACCCACCACCAAAAGCCAGTTAATTTATCAGGTTCCTGGAAACGCATTCCCCGTGAAGCAAAAATCCCTGTTTCTTTAACAGAATTATTTTCCAACTACAATCAATTACCAAAAATAATTCCCATACCAGACACCGACGGCTTACAGCTCGTAGTTTCCCTTCGTCCCGTCAGTAATAATAACTTAATACCCCCTGGTACAGGTTCCGTTTCTGTATTTTTGGTTAATAATCGCTTTTCTACCCCAGAAAACAACAAAGATACCACCTACACCTTTCAAACTTGTTTAACCATCCACACTCCCCAACCATTAGTACCCCGTCCTAATCTCCGAGGTGGTAACAACGAAGATTGGGACGAAAACGTAGCTGATTTACAATACCGTCACGATTATGAATATGCTGTAGGTCACAATGTTTCTGTTATTGCTCTTACCGACACTAACGGTAACTGTCAACAAGTAAGCACCGCATGGATACCTAAAGCTGATGTAGAAAAGGTCATACCCACCCAAGTTAATAACGTAGAACTGAACATGGAAGCCCTAGCCCACGCTTCCACTCCACAAGCATTACAAAAAATGCTTTTTCCCCTGGTAGATGCTTATAACCAGTGGATTGCTCAACAAACCAGTGAGTTTTCCACACAAAGCACAGGACAAGATGAAACTTTTAATTTGCTTATCCGCAATTGTCAAATCGCCAACCAGCGAATCCACGCAGGTATCCTAGCATTACAAGACCCCCAAATATTCACTGCTTTTTCCATGGCCAACAAAGCCATAGCCACAGCCATTCGCCAACGTAACACCCACAACAAAAACATCACCCCTTCATCAGTAGCACCACCTCAATGGCGACTCTTTCAATTAGCCTTTTTGCTAATGAACTTAGTAGGAATAGCCCAAGGGGAAAGCAGCCATCGCCCTGTAGTAGATTTATTGTTTTTTCCCACAGGCGGTGGAAAAACCGAAGCCTATTTAGGAATCGCTGCTTTTACCCTAGTTTTACGCCGACTCCGTTATCCTGGAGTCAAATCAGCTGGAGTAAGCGTTTTAATGCGCTATACACTGCGGTTGTTAACTCTCGACCAATTAGGACGAGGAGCCACAATGATTTGCGCCCTAGAGTTAGAAAGACGTAAAAATCCTCAGCAATTGGGAACCTGGCCATTTGAAATTGGCCTATGGGTAGGAGAAAAAGCCACCCCTAACCGCATGGGTAAAGCAGGAGAAAGAAACGAAAACAGCGCTAGAGAAAGAACCATTGCTTTTGAACGCGACAACTCCACTAGAGCACCATCACCCATCCCCATAGAAAATTGTCCTTGGTGTGGGACAAAATTAAAACCCATTTGTTTTCAGTTAAAACCCACTCCTCAGCGACCAATTAATTTAGAAATAACCTGTTGTAATCGCAGCTGTGATTTTCATGGAGATTCTTCTTTACCAATAGTAGCGGTGGATGAAGTCATATATCGCCGCTTGCCTTGCTTTATCATTTCCACAGTGGATAAATTTGCTATGTTACCTTGGGTAGGAGAAACAGGTACATTATTTGGAAAAGTAGACCGCCATGATCAAGATGGTTTCTATGGACCTACTCAACTCAACAAAGGGAAACCTCTAGGGAATCATTTACCACCACCAGATTTAATTATTCAAGACGAATTACATTTAATTTCTGGCCCCCTAGGAACAATGGTCGGACTCTACGAAACCGCCATAGATGCTTTATCCACCCAACAAAAAAACAATCACAAAATTCTTCCCAAAATAATCGCTTCCACCGCCACAGTTCGCCGCGCCAACAAACAAATTCAAGCATTATTTGGACGTAACGAAGTCAGCATATTTCCCCCACCAGGACCAGACAGACGCGACTCATTTTTTGCCAAAACCGTCCCCATCACTGAAAAAAACGGCCGCACCTATGTAGGAATCGCAGCCCAAGGACGCAGCGCTAAAGTGGTATTACTACGAACTTATTTAGCATTATTAGGCGCAGCCCAAAAACAATGGTTAAATCTAGGAGGAAATAAAAATCCCGAAAACCCAGCAGACCCCTACATGACCTTACTAGGCTACTTTAACTCCTTGCAGGAACTTGGTGGTAGTCGGCGAATTGTTGAAGACGAAGTTAAATCTCGCCTTGCTTACCATAGCCGTCGTCGGCGAGTTAATGAAACATCAGGTTTATTTGCAGACCGAGAAATAGACGACGAACCAGAAGAATTAACCTCTCGTATTACCACGAATCAAATTGCAAACACAAAACGACGCATGGAATTAACCTTTAGCCAACAAGAAAAAATCGATGTTGTCTTAGCCACTAACATGATTTCCGTCGGTTTGGATATTACCCGCCTCGGTTTAATGGTAGTTCTCGGTCAACCTAAAACAGCCGCTGAATATATCCAAGCCACCAGTCGTGTAGGACGAGATGACCAGAAACCAGGATTAGTAATTACTTTACTCAACATTCATCGTCCACGCGATCGCTCCCATTATGAACGCTTTTGTGCTTGGCACGCAACATTCTACCGAGACGTAGAAGCCAGTAGCGTCACACCTTTTTCACCCCGGGCCATTGACCGAGGTCTTGCAGCCATTACTGTTGCTTTAGCCCGACTGGGACATCCAGGAATGACAGCACCCACCCACGCCTTCAATATTACTAAATATCGCCAAGAATTAAATTTTGTTATTGATACCATAGCCCAACGAGCACAATTGTGTAAAAACCAAGAAAATGATTCTGAACAAACACGTCAAAAAGTTGCAGCACGAGTAAAAGAATTGCTCGACCTGTGGAACAGTACTGCTGATGAAAAAAACCGCCTCCAATATCAACGAGAAGTGGGAGAAGCACCACCACTGATATTCAACCCCCTAGACCCAGAGCTAGATAACCAACCCCCAGAAATCAAAAAAAGATTCAAAGCCCAGCGTAGCTTGCGCGACGTAGAACCAATGGTTAATTTACGGTTAATTAATTTCCACGGACAAGAAATAGAGGAATCACAAACATGAGTAACCCCCCAGTCGGACAACTACGCCAAAGTCAAATGCTTTCTTCCTTTGGACCAGGTGCCATGGTAGATTTACCTAAACATTCCGTTTTAATTGGTGGCTTAAGTCATTGGCGTGGTGAAAAAAAACTCATCCACGAAGAACGTTTAGCAGCTAGAGTTGCAGAGGTTTTGCAAGTTCCCGAAATCAAATTATATGCACCCCCCATAGACCAACAAGACTTTCAAGGTACCCCCACAGGAATTGATGTTTTCATCTTTCCCACCTGGTTTTTAGCCCAAGTCAAAAAAACCTGGGAAGATACCAAAACCAAAAAAACATACCGCACCCGTCCCCTAATACCCTGGTCTAATTTAACCAATGGTCAATATCTCGATTCTCGCAGAAAGAAAGTCCCGGTTGTACCCATCCGCTTTGTCCAAGCCTGCGTCAACGGACATATCAGCGATATTGATTGGATTTACTTCCTACATTCCAATACAGAAAAACAATGCAGAGGTCCCCTGTGGTTAGACGAAGCCGGTTCTGGTAATGATTTCGCTGAAATTTACGTCCGTTGCGAAAGTTGCGGACAGCGCCGCCCCCTAGCCAATGCTAAGGTCCCCAACGGTAAAGTTTTAGGTCCATGTCAAGGCCATCGCCCCTGGCTAAAACCTGACCCAGGTTCCCAGGAACCTTACTGTATTCGTCAATCCACCGGCGAACCAGAATACAATCGTTTATTAGTCAGGTCAGCCAGCAACGCTTACTTTTCTCAACATCTCAGCGTAATTTCCCTTCCTGACTCCGATGCACCTTTACAACAAGCCGTCAATGCAGTGTATGATGACTTTCTCCAATATGCAGAAAGCACCAGCGAAATTCAAAAAGAGCGCAAAAAACACAAAGTAGCCGCAGCCCTGGAAAAATTCAGCAATGAAGCAGTTTGGCAAGAAGTGCAACGGCGACAAAGCGGGCAAGTAAAAATACCTAAAAGCATTAAGCAAGTAGAAATTGAAACACTACTTTCCAGCCCGGTGGAAGTTGGCGAAGACATACCAGAAAGCGACTTTTATGCCACATCACGCACCTTGGATCACCTAAAGCCCAAATTTTCTGCTTGTATTGAAAGAATTGTTTTAGTCCACCGCCTACGAGAAGTCATTGCTCAAGTAGGCTTTACCCGCTTTGAAGCCGAAATGCCAGACATAGACGGCGAACTTGATATTAACGTCCGCCGAGCAGCCCTAGACACACAACACAACTGGGTTCCAGCTATAGAAAACAAAGGGGAAGGCATATTCATTGCCTTTCGTCAACAAGCAATTGACCGTTGGTTTCATCGCCCCCCAGTGAAAGAGCGCGCCAGAGAACTTTCCAGAGGATTTGACATTTGGTGTGCCCGTAAAGGCATAGACCAAGAAAAACAAAAAATCAAATTCCCTGGAGTTCAGTATACCATGCTCCATTCGTTATCACACCTACTAATTATGGCAGTATCCCTAGAATGTGGCTACGCTGCTAGCTCCATCCGCGAACGCATTTATGCCAGCAACGCAGGTTACGGCATTCTCTTATACACAGGCTCATCCGGATCAGAAGGAACATTAGGCGGACTAGTAGAAGTTGGTAAACGCATTGAACACCATCTAGAACTAGCCCTAGAGCAAGGAAAATTATGCTCCAACGACCCAGTATGCGCCCAACACCGACCAGATAACGAAGAAGAAGAACGCTTTTTACACGGCTGTGCTTGTCACGGATGCTTGCTCATTGCAGAAACATCCTGCGAACGCCGCAACGAATTTCTAGACAGAGCCTTAGTAATATCCACCGTAGAAAAACTAGGCGCAGAGTTCTTTGACTAATATCCCTGCATTCACATCTCCTTGGAACTTACACCCACAGCCACATCCATGGTTACCAGTACAAAGAGACTTTTTCACAATTCCACCACAATACCCCAAGGATTTTCAGCCTATTTTCCTATAAATTTCACCGCTAAAAGGCTGTACACCAATCATGGGATACTCATCATCGCTGGGACTAAAAATCCTCATCACATCTGTCACTACAATCCGCAAACCTTCGGAAATTGATTTCGTCATCTCCGCTAATACTTTGGTAATAGCCATAAAAGACTCCTTATTCGAGTCGCTTGAATAGTGATGTATCTAATCTAATATCAATATTGTTACTTACAGCACTTTTTAAGTAAATAAATTACAAACCTTAATATCATAAATGTAGCAAGCGCAAAGGTAATACAAGCATAAACTATAAGCACTGCTTACTGACTAAAATCGGGTCTGCTTCTAGGCCATAATCAGGGGCTAAATTATCGGAAGTAAGATTAAGTTGAGTTCCAGCAAAGTTTTCAGTGGTGGTAAACTTAAAATCCCCTAACTTTAACGGTAGGGTTTGGTTAGGCCAGTTACCACCAAAGTCAGCATAGCCAAATTGAATATAGCGATCGCTTTGGGAATCCTTGTCTAGGTTACTACCATCAGCTAGGTCTTCCACTGGAACGAATAGATTGTTATTAAACAGATTTTCTACAGTTTGAAAATTCAATTCATTAGAATTGTAGTGCAACCGCAGACTAATGCCGGTCAGGGTGTTGTCACCAGTGGAGGTGTTGTAGAACAGGGGAATAGATACATTACCACCGGGAAAGACCATTAAATTATCTAATGATGTAATTTGTTGGCCATCCCTCACCACTGGTGGTGTATCCTCATTACTAATGGTTCCCGTACCAGTACTGTTGCTAATAGTGGCGTTACTGGGGTTAGATAAAGTAACAGTAAAAGTCTCATCCGGTTCCACCACCGTGTCACCACTGACATTCACTGTAATTACCTGAGATGTTTCCCCAGGTGCAAAGGTGACAGTACCCGTGGGGAGGTTTCCCCCGAAGTCCTCGGCGTTAACGCCATTGGCTCCTGTAGCTGTGACTTCCCAGTTAGCAGTGGTGATACCTGTGGTGTCTCCAGTGCGGGTCACTGTGAAGGTAAAGGGGGTGGTTCCGATGTTTCCTTCCAATTGTGTGATGTTGGTGGGGGCGAATATTCCTATTGAGGGAATAAACTCACTCACATCGATAATTTGCAATCCTGCACTCTCATCATCCACATAGGCGTAGTTCCCCAATACTTGCACACCCAAAGCAGAGCCAGAGGTATTGTAATTCCCTGCAAGGGTAACCATAAAGTCAATCCTTAATTGGTAAAATTAATAGTGTCTGCGGTGTGAAAATTTACATATTCAACCCGCTTAACTAAAATTTATGTTACAACAAACACCAAAATTATGTCAAATTCGAGGTTTATAAGGTATAATGGCGGGAATTCGTAAACCCATTTCTGAGATGCTCAGTACTAATTAATTCAAGTGCTATTTTAATTAGACCATGGACTCCAGATGCAGTTTTTGGAGAAAATAGTTTCAGGAATGCTTTTAATTGTCACCACCAATGCTCAACACCATTTATTTCGTCTTTGTGTTGACTTTTACCATTTAGCTTCCCACTCTTGGCATAAATTCATTTTTCTTAACTTGACATTAATGGCATCTTCCCCGCCTACCTACTCAGATAAAATGCCCTGTAACTGAAAACCGCAACATATTGTAAATATCTGCAATACTTCTTCCGCTATGTTTGCAATACTTTAACTTTATTGGTACCTAGCCCATGGGGAAACATCAGTAAAATAATCGCTGCATCTCAAACTTTGTACCTTGCAATTCAACGCGCTGCTTTGAGCATCGCCTCTACTTCTTTTGGACGGAAATATTTCCCCTCTCCCTTTGACGCTAGTTTACAAAACTTTACGTCGTGATCAACTTTGCACCTATCTTGTCCTTGCCCCAGTTTTACCCTAACACTTATACGGTTATTGTACATTGTGGTTGCATTGTGGCAACGGTTCAAAAGTTATATAAAACTAAACCGTTTAGTTTAACAACAAAGCTGTTACTAAGCTAACCTAGTTACTGAACATTTAGTCATATTTGACTATAATTATGTATATAAAGTTTAAAACTATGTGATGTCGAGGTAATATGTCTGTAATTATTGGGTTATTTATAGTAGCAGTACTTGTAAGTATTGTTGTCTATTATGGATTTATTGTAGAAAATTCACGATTGCAAAGTCTAATTCAATGTATATCTCAGATAGAAAAATATCCTAATTCTCCTAGTGGATATGATAATTTTATGATTCTATGGAGACAATCCTTATCCATGAATCCTCAAACTTTTTTAGCAGGTAATTATTATGATAGGATATTGAAGATATGCAATACAAATTCTAGTAATATTCTCGCTTGGCAGCTATTGAAAGCAGTTGTAATTCATTTTCTGCCGTCATTTAATGAAAATCAAATATCAGAAACATTCACACTTCTTATTACTAGTCTTGAGAAGGAATTCAAAAATACTCCCATTAAAAAAGTAATATTAGAAATTCTTCCTTTATTCATTACAGATAGTGAAACATCTGTTAAATTCATCAACTATTGGCTACCAAAAAGCCTAGTGAGATTAGTAGAAATAGACCCCAATTTATATGTTATCAACATACCTCTCAAAATAGATGATTTAAAAGTTTATGGAGATAGATCCACTATAAACTTTGATTTAATTTATTTTAAAATTCATCAAGGTGAGTTTACCATGGGTGATACTAATATTAATTATAATTTAAAAGAACTATTCGAGATTTTTGTAGAATCAATTATTGGTATAGAATCCACAATTTTTATTAACATGGTTCCTCGAAGACTAATTATATCCAATAATAACTACAGAATTACGGAAATAAGTTACTTAAAAACTTTGTATAAAGAATTTGTTAACATGAATAGTGAAATTAACAATTTGGATAGTGAAATTCAAAAAATTGAATCATTAACTCAAGTTATCAAAGATTCTGATGCTCATCAACACCAGTTGGTTACATATAAAAAAGGGTTAAAAATACTAAAAGATAGTCGGTTAAAAGCCATAGAAATAAGGGAAGAGTACTTTCAGTTTCTTAAAGAACGTACTTTGAACTTTTATCTAGAAGACCTAGAACCTGATATGTTTAAAGTGGAAAACAAAAAAATAAACTGGGAAGTAAAACACCAGAATTTCAAAGAAGATTATGATTTTTTCAAAACCATGATTCAAGAATACAAGAAGTTAAAAAATAACTAGAATTTAAGCAGAAGTGTTGAATCCTGCAATAAAAATTTACAATTTTTGCGTTTTACCCAGATAAAGTTCATTGTCTATTAAGAATAAAGTCATTAATTGCTCAAATTTTGTATCACCGATGCACAACTTGGACAGTCAACAGTCAACATTTCTAGAATTTAAGGTACAGGGGTCAGCAGTTTTAAAAAATTCAAGGCTTTAGATTATTGACAAGGATTTGAACCTTAAAAAACCGTCAGATAATTTAGTAACTGTAAAAATAGGCACTGTAAAAACTTCCACCCAAGGTTAAATTACATTAAATAGTACAAATGGTTAAAGTATCAAACAAAGATTATTCACAATACTGTTCCAACCATTTTTTTACTCTCTCCCTGGTGTTTTTGCCATCCCCCTTAATTATACCTTGGCGAAACTGATAAAAAAGAACTAACCAACCTTTAGCACCCCCGTGGATACCCTCCAACAACATTAAATCCCCACATTGTCTTTGAGGTAATTTACCCGAAAACCAGCCAAAGCTCCTGGCTTTAGCCACCGGGATGTAGGGAATTTGTAGCTTTAGTCACAAAGAGTTTATCTTCCCCCTTGAGCTTATGTAAAATATAAATATACTGTATAATTTCTTTCAGGAGGTGATAAATAAGTGTTTTCTTTGACCTATAACTTTCCACTAAAACCAACTAAACACCAAATATAAATCCTTCAACACCCATTAAAAATTAACCCCAAAGTCCATAACCAGCCTTAAAGTCTATTATAAATCAACCCCATATCAAATCAATGCTTATTCATTGCATTCTGACCACATTATCCCCCACATACACCACCTCCTACCTACTCAATTCAGTGTAACTCATTAAGGAAACAATTCTTTCACATTGTGCATCACTGTTGTTTCAAAGGTGGCGTATATTTCCAGAAAGTAGATAGTAGAAAGACTTCTTACATTTGCCCTAATTGTACAATGGAAGTGGGCAAAAAACAGTTCTCCCCAGCTTCTAGCTGTGGGAAGTATCAACCCAGAAAACTCCACCATCCCATAATCCCATTGGGGTAGAGGCGAAACTTTCTGCTAATTTGCAAAAATTGACTCAACAACCAAAGCAAAGATAGTTAGGATTTAGCAAAGTTGATTTGTTTTTCACTGTGAGGGTAGATGATGAGAATTGCTTTATTTGGTACTAGTGCTGACCCACCCACCGCTGGACATCAAAAAATACTCAGATGGTTATCTGAGGGTTATGATTGGGTAGCAGTTTGGGCTGCTGATAACCCTTTTAAATCCCACCAAACACCTTTGCAACATCGAGCCGCAATGCTGCAATTGTTGATTGAAGATGTGGATACCCCCAACCACAATATTGCTTTAGAACAGGATTTGAGTAGCCTTAGAACCCTGGAAACAGTGGAAAAAGCTAAATCTCGTTGGGGTGACGATACTCAGTTTACCTTAGTCATTGGTTCCGACTTATTACCTCAATTACCCCGTTGGTATCGCATAGAAAACTTGTTACACCAAGTTCAGCTGCTCGTAGTACCACGTCCGGGACATCCCATAGCTAACCATAGCTTAGAAGCAATAGAAAATCTAGGTGGCAAAATTGCCATCGCTACTTTAACCGGTATGGATGTTTCTTCCACAGCATATCGTGAACATGGAGACACTCAAGCCCTCACCCCCCCCATTATGGCCTATATTCACCAAGAGCATTTGTACAAATGCCAGGACACAACCACAAAAACTTATCAATTCCGTTAAATCAACAACCTTTAGCTGACTTTAAGGTTGGTGTCGATAATGTAATTTTTTCCGTAGACACTGCTCAAAATCGGCTGTTAGTTCTGTTAGTCACAGCACAGCAAGAACCATTTTTAAATTCTTGGAGTCTTCCCGGTACTTTGGTACGCCAGGGAGAATCCTTAGAAGATGCTGCTTATCGCACCATGGCAGAGAAAATTAAGGTGAACAATCTCTACCTCGAGCAACTATACACTTTTGGCGGACTTCATCGCAACTTAAAACCAGTTTATGACACCTACGAGATACGTTATCTTTCAGTTAGTTACTTTGCTTTGGTGAGGTTTGAAGACGCAGAACTAATTGCTGATAAAATTAGTGATATTGCTTGGTATCCAGTTAAGGAAGTACCTCAATTAGCCTTTGACCATAATAAAATTTTGGCCTATGGATACAGACGGTTACGAAACAAATTAGAGTATAGTCCCCTAGCCTTTGATGTGTTGCCGGCTAGATTTACATTAAATGACTTGTATCAATTATATACTACAGTTTTAGGCGAAAACTTTGCCGATTATTCTAACTTTCGGGCACGACTACTTAAATTAGGTTTTTTATCTGATACTGGAATTAAGGTATCAAGAGGTGCCGGTCGTCCAGCCAGTTTATATAAGTTTGATGCCGATGCTTTTGCTGCTTTTAAAGATAAACCTTTAGTTTTTATTTAACCAGCCAACTCCAGAGCATTCCGTACAACTATTTAATAAATACCTCGTCAAATTGATATAATTAATGATACAACTAATAACTAAATTTTTACTAACTTTCCTCAATGCTGCCATATGTAAAACCAACATAAACATAAACTTTTAATAATATGTTACACCCAAGAAAACTTTGCACCTCAACCAGCAAGTTTATATTCACATTTACTTAGTTATTTTCTTGATGAAGAATTTAAAAATTGCCATGGTCATTAAGTAATATAGGAAAACATAAATATAACCAGGGGAACCATTAATCTCTTTTGTCAAATCCCACATCTAGGACCCATAATGAAAATAGCCGTCGCTCAACTAAATCCAATCATTGGTGATTTGCCCGGAAATGCTCAAAAAATTCTAGAAGCAGCCCACCAAGCCACAGCTAAAGGTGCTAGGTTATTATTAACACCAGAACTTTCTATATGTGGGTATCCCCCCAGGGATTTACTACTAAATCCTACTTTTGTGGAAGCAATGGGGATAACATTACAAAACCTAGCCACGGATTTACCCCCAAATTTAACGGTGTTGGTGGGAACCGTTTCCCACAATTTAAAAGCCCATAGCAACGGTGGTAAAAGTTTATTTAACACCATCGCTTTGTTAGCAAATGGCAAAGTTAAGCAATTCTTTCACAAACGCCTTTTACCTACCTATGATGTATTTGACGAAAACCGCTATTTTGAACCAGGGCTCACAGCTAATTATTTCACCATAGACAATATTGATATTGGTGTGACAATTTGTGAAGATTTATGGAACGATGAAGATTTTTTAGGTAGACGCAATTATCCTGTCAATCCCATTGCTGATTTAGCAATTTTGCGTGTTGATATAATTGTCAACTTATCCGCTTCACCCTACAGCGTTGGTAAGCAACACTATCGAGAATCCATGCTCAAACATAGTGCCATACGCTTTGGACAACCCATGATTTATACCAATCAAGTGGGAGGAAATGACGATTTAATTTTTGATGGACGCAGTTTTGCCTTAAATCGTCAAGGTGAAATTGTCTGTCGTGCTAATGGTTTTAGTACCGATTTGCTAATAGTTGAATTTGATGAGCAAAGGCGAGATTTACACTTGAGTTCTGTAGTCCCTGCATATCAGTCACATGAAGAAGAAATTTGGCAAGCTTTGGTGTTAGGAGTGCGAGATTATGCCCGCAAATGTCACTTTTCTCAAATTGTCCTGGGTTTAAGTGGAGGAATTGATTCTGCATTAGTAGCTGCTATTGCATCTGCGGCTGTTGGTAAAGAAAATGTCCTAGGTGTTTTAATGCCTTCTCCTTACAGTTCTTCACATTCTGTCAACGATGCTTTAGCCTTAGCAAAAAATCTTGGTATTCAAACTACTATTTTAAAAATAGGCGAATTAATGCAAAGCTATGACCACACCTTAGCCGATTTGTTTGCTGATACTGAATTTGGCATCGCTGAAGAAAACCTCCAGTCCCGCATTCGTGGTAATTTATTAATGGCCATCGCCAACAAATTCCGTTATCTGTTGTTATCCACCGGCAACAAATCTGAAATAGCCGTGGGTTACTGCACCCTTTACGGTGATATGAACGGTGGCTTGGCTGTAATTGCTGATGTTCCCAAAACCCGCGTCTACTCACTATGCCACTGGTTAAATCGAAATAGCGAAATTATTCCCGAAAACATTTTTATTAAACCACCCAGTGCAGAACTCAGACCCGGACAAATTGACCAAGATTCCCTACCACCATACGAAATTTTAGACGACATTTTGGAGCGCTTCATTCACAACCACCAATCAGCAACCCAAATTGTCGCCGCCGGTCATAACCCAGCAATTGTTAATCGAGTAATTCAAATGGTCGCAGGTGCTGAATTTAAACGCCGACAAGCTCCCCCAGGATTAAAAATTACTGACCGCGCCTTTGGTACAGGTTGGCGTATGCCCATAGCCAGTGATTGGGCTATTCTTAAAAATGCCCATCAAAATCAAATCATCCCCCAACACCTCAATTAGCATTCACCACATTTTTCCAACCTACAGCACTTTTCAAGTAAATGCTGTATCCTTTTCATAAATCCCCGGTTCACAACACCGGGGAACCTTAAAGTGAAAATTCTAACCCCCTAAATCCTGCAGCATACCATTAATTCTATTAACCCCAGCGGAATCATTGCGCCGTTCATACAAGTTACGTGCTTTTCGCAGCAATTTATTCACCTGTGCAATTTGTCCTCGCTGCTTATACATCTTAGCCATAAACTCATAAGTTTCGGGATTGTTTGGGTCTAACTTAATTGCTTCTTCGTAAGCCCAACTAGCTGATGTAAAATCACCCAACCGCGCTTGAGTAATACCCAGTCCCAAATAAGCATTCAAATTATTACGGTTTAGCCGCACAGCATGACGGTAAGATTCCTTAGCACCCTTAATGTCATTCAAGTTAACCTTAATATAACCCATAGCATAGTGAAAATCACTATTGTTAGGGTTAATAGCAATGGCTCTACCATAGGATTCCAACGCTAAAGGAAAATTTCCTTGTTGTGCATAAAGGTAGCCAATACCAGAATGTATTCTGGCATTCCTTGGGTCTATCTCAGCCGCTTCTTGATAAATAGCGATCGCTCCATCATAGTCGTTAGCTTTTACCAGTTTCTCTCCTTCCTGAAACAGTCTCTTTAATTGTGGGTTCGTGGTTTGCGCCATCAGTACCGAAGCCTGAGCCACCGAGGGTATGTTCACCGTACTAAATCCCAACCACACAACACCAACTAAAACTGATATGTGTTTATACACAGCAAACTTCCTGAATTTTTAGAGGAACTTTTTTTATACATATTAAAACAAAAATTTTCCGTTGTAAAAACTTCACTTATTTACATTCATCAAATTTCCCATCCCCCACTACCAATGTCTTATTTTAAAAATCTCATTTTACCTCTCAATTATATACAGTCAAATTCTTCATGAATAGACAAAATGCCTCTATTTCATCAACCACAAAAAACGCTTTTTAATTTTCTCTTCACTTCACAAAAACTTAATAAGATTACCTTACAGCAGATTTCCTTCTTATAAAGCACAAATCATAATCATGAAGCTTTTCTGGGGTGGGCATCTTCCCTGCCAATACTGTATATCACCACACCGGAAAGTGCTCTATAAACTTCAGCCTATAATTGTCAAAAAAATCAATAAATCTAAGTGGTTCACCCTTATTTAATCCTACTGTAGATAGAGTAATTAACTCATTCCCTCGGTAGATATGAAAAATCATATCTGGGAATTTAATTTTAAGCATAAGCATGAATCATGAAATGAATATACCTGAGAGAAAAATCAACTATGTCATACATAAATCGCCTAGGGGAAGATGTTATTAATGAACCCAACGTACCAGCCAGATTAGCGGAATATCATGACCGAGTACGCTGGGGGCCAATAATTGCCGGTGTATTAGTTGCTTTAGCCACTCAATTAATCTTAAGCTCCTTGTTTGGAGCCATTGGTGCAAGTACAATTGCCACATCAGGCGCACCCAGAACCATAACACCTGACATTGCTGGTAACGTGGGAATTTGGTCAACTCTGGCCTTGTTAATTTCTCTATTCGTTGGTGGTTGGGTAACAACTCGTGCTTGTGGACCAATGAACCGCAACACAGCCCTACTCAACGGAGCAATTCTCTGGGCCACCAGTCTTGCACTTAGTTCTTGGTTATTAGCAAGTGGAGTATGGGGCACTTTTGGCATTGTAGCCCCCAGTTTTGCCATAGGTTTACCCCCTGGAACACAACCATTAGCTCCAATACCCCCTACCACCATCACCCCAAACCAAGCTCGCCAAATTGCAGCCGCTACTTCCAGAGCATTGTGGTGGTTTGTATTTGGTTCTTTATTAAGTTTAGCTGCTGCTCTCATAGGAGCAGTTGTGGGCGCTCGCACCCCTCGAACTAACAACTATCGTACTTAAAGCAAACACACACTAATTCACAATAAAATACCAAAAAAAATAGAAGCAACTTAACTTCAAGGGGTGGAGGAATTACCACAAAGGGAATTTATTCGCCCCCAATAACCAACCAAAAACCATTACCACTTTAAATATGAAGCCTCAATTCCTTCCTCTCGCCTAATTTTAGCATCCTTCTCAAACCAACTAATTAGTTGCTGTGTTGTCAAATCTTCCACAGCAACACCGTAATCCGCAGCAATATGCTTCAATAGTTTCAGAGAGGAAATTGTTAATCTAGTTAAAAACTTTTCTGCAGAAGACAACAAAGCCCCATCAACTTGTGTTGACTCTTCCAAAGAAAGGAATTGTGTTGAAGGTTGCTGCAAAGGTGCATCCATATATTTAATTAATTCTTGTTAATTGGTTTTTTAATTTTATTTACTTTTATTTACTCTTATTGCTTCCAGAATTTAAACTAAATTTAACAACAAAATTTATTCATGAGATTTTTGTAGTCGAGCTTGCAGCAAATAACCACAACGATGTTCACCATTAATAATCCAATGGGTACGCTCCACCTGACAATCCGGTAGTACAGCAGCAAACATTTCTAACTCATGACCGCAGATGCTAGGGAAAGACTCAGCAACATCAGAAATAGCACAATTATGTTCAATGAAAATAAAACTATGGTCCTGTGAAGATTCCACAGCGTAATACTCCGCCATAAAACCTTCCCCTTTTCTCAAATCCACTAAATTAGCCACACGCTCTTTTAGTGAACCGTTACCCAAGCGATAGCGATATTCTTCCGCTTTACGCTCCCACTGTTTTTGTAAAATTGAACTTACTTGGTCACGTCCCACGGTTTCTGCTAAAGTATCCAGCAAAGAAACAGCAAACTCCCCGTAGCGATCGCTTTGGTGGTGATTTAAACTTAGTTGCAGGTAACTTCGTCCCCGGCGACTCAATTGATAGATATGTTGTGGTCGGCCCATACCCACTTGTACAGAAGAATAAAAAACTAGCCCCTCCACCTCCAAATCTTTGAGGTGACGACGAATGGCTTGCTTGCTGACATCCAAAACTTCCGCTAACTCAAAAGCAGTTGCTTGTGAGCCCTTGAGCAGATACTCCAGAATATCTTGCTTTGTTGAGGTCTGGTGAGTAATCTCCATTTTCTCCACAAGACGCTGCGCGAACGTCCCCAAAATTTTTTTAGAAAATTTGACTTTAACAACATTGTTGTTGTTAATTTAGCGTAAAATGAAAATAAATTGAACAACCCGAAAGTTGTTTTACCCTCCAAGTCCCATTCTAACAGCCCCACAAGCACGCGGCCACAGGAGAAAAAAAATCCGATCCATTCCCCGTCTCCCATCCTTAAAGAGATTTTTTTCAGAAAGTTCTAGATTTTAGTCCCGAACACAAGACACTAACACCCATGAGCGCCACTGTCAAAACCCTAGTCAACCAACCTTACAAGTACGGCTTTATCACTGACATTGAAACCGACACAATTCCTCCTGGACTAAACGAGGACGTTATTCGCTTAATATCCGCCAAGAAAAACGAACCACAGTTCATGTTAAATTTTCGCCTCAAATGCTATCGCCAGTGGCAAAAAATGACGGAACCAACTTGGCCAAGGGTCAAGTACCCCCCTGTGGACTATCAAAATATTATCTACTATTCCGCGCCCAAAAAAAACAAAGCCAAGCTCAACAGTCTAGACGAAGTAGATCCCACCCTGCTAGAAACCTTTGAAAAACTGGGTATTTCCCTATCAGAACAAAAGCGCCTAGCCAACGTCGCCGTTGACGCGATTTTTGACAGCGTCTCCATCGCCACCACATTTAAAGAAAAACTAGCGGAAGATGGAGTCATATTCTGTTCAATTTCCGAAGCCCTACAAGAATATCCCGAACTTGTGCAGAAATACCTGGGTAGCGTCGTTCCCTCAGCCGACAATTATTTTGCTGCTTTAAACGGTGCTGTATTCAGTGATGGTTCTTTTGTTTATATTCCCAAAGGGGTAAAATGCCCAATGGAACTGTCCACATATTTCCGCATCAACTCCGGTGATACCGGACAATTTGAACGCACCTTGATTGTTGCTGATGAAGGTAGCTATGTTTCCTACCTAGAAGGTTGTACCGCCCCCATGTACGACAGCAACCAACTACACGCAGCCGTAGTAGAACTCGTAGCCCTAGATAATGCTGAAATTAAATATTCCACTGTTCAAAACTGGTACGCCGGTGATGAAAATGGTAAAGGCGGAATTTATAATTTCGTTACCAAGCGCGGCTTGTGTCAAGGCGTTAATTCTAAAATTTCCTGGACCCAAGTAGAAACCGGTTCAGCAATTACTTGGAAGTATCCCAGCTGTGTATTAGTAGGTGATAACTCCGTAGGTGAATTTTACTCCGTGGCTCTGACTAACAACATGCAGCAAGCTGACACAGGTACAAAAATGATTCACATCGGTAAAAATACTCGCAGCACCATTATTTCCAAAGGTATATCAGCAGGTAAATCCAGTAACAGTTATCGTGGTTTAGTCAAAATCAATCCCACCGCTAAAGGCGCGAGAAATTATTCTCAATGTGACTCCATGCTCATTGGAGATAACGCCCATGCCAATACTTTCCCCTATATCCAAGTACAAAATAATACCAGCAAAGTAGAGCATGAAGCTTCCACCTCCAAAATTGGAGAAGAACAATTGTTTTATTTCGCTCAACGAGGCATTTCTACAGAAGATGCCATTTCCATGATGATTAGCGGATTCTGTAAAGATGTCTTTAATCAGCTACCAATGGAATTTGCTGTGGAAGCAGACAAGCTCTTGAGTCTCAAGTTAGAAGGTAGTGTTGGCTAATTCTCAATCAAAAAACCCCAATCAACATAACCTAAAAAAGCAGAGAGAAAACACCAAGGATGATTATTGAAAATAGTGAAGTAGTGCTGTCGGTTAAAAATTTGACAGCCAATGTCAACGGAACTGACATCTTAAAAGGATTAAACCTGGAAGTTCGCTACGGCGAAATTCATGCCATTATGGGACCCAATGGTTCTGGTAAAAGTACTTTTTCCAAAATCTTAGCCGGACACCCCGCCTATGAGGTCACCGGCGGAGAGGTGATTTTCCAAGGTCAAAATCTCCTGGAAATGGAACCAGAACAACGGGCCAGAGCAGGTGTGTTTTTAGCCTTTCAATATCCCCTGGAAATTCCCGGTGTCACCAACTTAGATTTTCTAAGGGTAGCCTACAATTCCCGCGCCAAAGCCCAAGGTTTACAAGAATTAGACGCGTTTGATTTTGATGATTTAATTGCAGAAAAGTTAGATATCGTCAAAATGAATCCCGCATTTTTGAGCCGCAGTCTCAATGAAGGCTTTTCTGGTGGTGAAAAAAAGCGCAATGAAATTCTGCAAATGGCTTTGCTAGAACCAAAATTAAGTATTTTAGACGAAACAGATTCAGGTTTAGATATTGACGCTCTCAAAATTGTGGCTAATGGCGTAAATCAATTAACAACTCCAGAAAATGCCACAATCATGATTACTCACTACCAACGTTTACTTAATTATATCGTGCCGGATTTTGTCCATGTCATGGCCAATGGCAGAATCATCACCAGTGGTAGTAAAGATTTGGCTTTGGAATTAGAATCCCGCGGTTATGACTGGGTGTTAGAAACTGCTGAGGTGGGTGTGTAATGACAATTTCAGTTTCTCCTACTCCAGCCCCTTCCTTAGATAAAGATACTTATCTAACCAACTTGTTAGCTCAAGTAACCACACCAACATCCGTGGCTTGGTTGCAAGAATTACGCCAGGGTGCTGTTAATTGGGTACGTCATTCAACCATCCCCACAACCCGCGCAGAAGAATGGCGTTTTACCAATTTATCAGCCCTGGGTCAGGTGCAGTTTCATCTAGAAACACAACCACAATCAGTTGACATCTCAGCCTTGATTTTACCCGAAGCTGCTAATAGTCGTTTAGTGTTTGTCAATAACATTTATACCCCCCACTTATCAGCAGTTGGAGAGTTACCCCCTGGGGTAGTGGTGGGTAACTTGGCTAATTTTTCCCCCTCTCAGCAAGAAAATATCAAACAATACTTAGCACAAGCTGAAGGTTCACAGGAAGTCTTTACAGCCCTCAATACTGCTGGTATATCTGATGCTGCTGTGGTTTGGGTTACTAAAAATGTAATTGTCACAACCCCCATTCATCTCTTGTTTATTTCCGTTACTGGTGACCAAGAAATTATTTCCCAGCCCCGTTGTCTGGTAGTGGCGGAAACTAATAGTAGTGTAACTTTGGTGGAAGATTTTACTCACCTCCAAAGCACAACAACACCAAAACCTTACTTCACCAACGCAGTTACGGAAATTTGGCTGGGTGACAATGCTCAAATCAGTCATACTAGAATTGAACGGGAACATCCACAAGCTTTCCATATAGGCAAAACAGCCGTTACCCAAAGTCGTCATAGTCAATATACCTCCCATGCTCTGACTTTTGGCGCTAAGTTATCCCGCCACAACTTAGAGATTTTTCAAGCCGGCGAGGACACCGTAACCACCCTCAACGGTTTGACTATGATTACTAAAAAACAGCTAGCCGACACCCACAGCGCCATTGCACTCAATTATCCCCATGGTACCAGCACTCAACTACATAAGTGCATTGTAGACCACCACGCCCATGCCGTGTTCAATGGTAAAGTGTTTGTACCCAAACCAGCCCAGTTAACAAATGCAAGTCAGTTAAATCAAAATTTACTTTTATCATCAAAAGCTAAAGTAGACACCAAACCCCAGCTGGAAATTACCGCAGATAACGTTAAATGTGCCCATGGTGCCACCGTTAGCCAGTTGGAAGAAGATGAAATCTTCTATCTCCAAAGTCGGGGAATTAACGAAAATGATGCGCGTAAGTTATTGATTAACGCCTTTGCTGCGGAAATCATCAACCAAGTACCAGTCAAGTCTCTCCAACAAATTCTCTTCCACATAGTCAATAGTCTCCAGTCTTTATCTAGTGACTAATTAATTACCCATGACCTTCACCACTACCAAAACCCTAGCTGATGAAATTCGCCATGATTTCCCGATTTTACATCAAAAAGTAAACGGAAAACCTTTGGTCTATCTCGACAACGCAGCCACTTCCCAAAAACCTTTGTTCGTATTAAACACCTTACAGCACTACTACGAACAATATAATGCCAATGTCCACCGCGGCGCCCATAGCCTAAGTGCTAAAGCCACTGATGCTTATGAAGCAGCTCGAAATAAAATCGCCAAATTCATTAATGCTGCATCACGTCAGGAAATCGTTTATACCCGCAACGCCAGTGAAGCCATTAATTTGGTAGCCTACAGCTGGGGTATGAACAACTTGCAACCAGGAGATGAAATTATTCTCTCCGTCATGGAACACCACAGTAATATTGTTCCTTGGCAATTCGTCTCACAAAAAACCGGTGCAGTATTAAAGTTTGTCGAACTGACACCAGAAGGCTGTTTTGATTTACCACAGTTGGAAAAACTGATTTCCCACCAGACAAAATTGGTTGCAGTCAGCCATGTTTCTAACACCTTGGGTTGCATTAACCCAGTGGCAGAAATCGGCGCCATTGCTCACAGATACGATGCGAAATTCTTAATTGATGCCTGTCAAAGCATACCTCACATGCCAGTGGATGTTCAACAAATCAACTGTGATTGGTTAGTTGCATCCGGTCACAAAATGTGCGCCCCCACCGGCATAGGATTCTTGTATGGTAAATTACAACTGTTAGAATCAATGCCACCATTTTTTGGCGGTGGAGAAATGATTGCAGATGTGTATTTGGATTATTCTACCTACGCAGAATTACCCCATAAATTTGAAGCTGGTACACCTGCAATTGCTGAAGCCATCGCCCTGGGAGCTGCGGTAGATTATCTCAGTACCATTGGTATGGATAAAATCCACGCCTACGAAGCCGAACTCACCGCTTATTTATTTCAACAACTAGAGCAAATTCCCAAAATTCAACTCTACGGACCAAAACCCAACTTCAAGGGCGAAGGTAGAGCTGCTTTGGCTGCATTCACAATCCCAGATATTCACCCCAACGACTTATCCACACTATTAGACCAAGAAGGCATAGCTATTCGTTCTGGACACCACTGCACCCAACCATTACACCGTTACTTAGGTTTACCGGGAACCGCACGGGTAAGTTTATCTTTTTACAACACCCTTGCGGAAATTGACATTTTCATCAAAGCCCTGAAAGAAACCCTAGACTTTTTTGCTCCCTTCCTTAGTTAAATACCAGGTGGGTCGTTCCCACCTGACCTAGAAATTTGAACTGTTTTAACTAAATTATTTTGTTTTAATTAACTTTAGCACTTACCCACATAAAAAATACTAAAAATCTAAACCACACCGTTTCTAAATCCCCTACTTTACAGCAGATTTCCTTCTTATGAAGTACAAATCATAATCACGAAACTTTTGTGGTATGGGCATCTTCCCCGCCAATACTGTATATCACCACACCGGAAAGTGCTTTATCATCATCCTGTCAATGGGTAAGTCCTAGATTCTTATACTCTGTAATCATTCTTTCATTCACAATTCCACCCAACAATACTTCCATATGCTCATCCCTAAAATAGCCTTAACATCAGAAGTGTTGAATCCTGCAATAAAAACTTACAATTTTTGCGTTTTACCCAGATAAAGTTCATTGTCTATTAAGAATAGACTCATTAATTGCTCAAATTTTGTATCACCGACGCACAACTCGGACAGTCAACAGTCAACCCTTAACATAACTCCTCACTAGCAGTCTATTCCTTGGGTTCATAGTAACGACAACCCTCACAAGGACCACAGGGGTTAACAGCACAGCGCACATAGCCAGACCGAGCATTAAATCTACAACTAATATCACCAATGAGATAACCCACACCTTCCAAATAATAGCCCTCGCCTCCAGCCCTAGGCCCCGCCCCCTCCCCAACCGCTCTTTCTGACAAATTCATGGCTGCTTGTCTCATCCCCAAGGGTCTACGCCAAGAGGTTTTACGAATTACCCACAGGGAAAACAATGACGGCAATAAACTAACAATAATCATTAACAGCGTCTTCAACACCTCATCTTACCCTCTTCTATGCTCTGACTGCTATTTTATGCTGTGACAGAAATTTTCCCACTGGGAAAATTTCTGGCACATTGCAATGCCACACAGCCATCTGGTAAGTTTTGGGAAAAAATAAACTATTTTCAGATGGGAGTGGAGAAACCAAAAATGAACTTAACTCAATTAAGAATTGTGTTGGTGGAACCAGCAGGCCCTATGAATGTAGGGTCAATTGCCAGGGTAATGAAAAATTTCGGTTTACATAACTTAGTATTAGTCAATCCCCAATGCAATCCACTGGCGGAAGAAGCTTTGAAAATGGCAGTTCATGCCAAAGAAATTTTAAAATCAGCATTATTAGTATCCACACTACCAGAAGCATTACAGGGATGTATCAGAGCCATGGCCACCACGGCTATTGTACGTGATTGGGAAGCACCTTTAGAAAATCCCCGCACAGCTTTACCTTGGTTACTGGAGTCACCGGAGGAACCAAGCGCACTGATTTTTGGCAGGGAAAACCGAGGTTTAAGTAATGAAGAATTAAATTACGCCCAGAGATTTGTTCGCATTCCCACCAGTGAAAATTATTCATCCCTGAATTTAGCTTCAGCCGTGGGGATTTGTTGCTATGAACTCGCACAATACATAACACCAGACACCCCACCCCCCAGTGAAACAAAACTGGCAACTTTGGATCTCATGGAAAATTACTACCAGCAATTAGAATCTCTACTACTGGATATTGGTTATTTGTATCCCCATACAGCCAACCATCGCATGGCTAAATTCCGGCAATTGTACAATCGCGCTCACCTACAAACTAAAGAAGTGGCTATGCTGCGAGGCATTTTGAGACAAATAGGATGGGCCATTAAAAACCGACTTAATCATGAAAACTTATGATTTAACTTTTAATTATTTGTCCCAAAACACCTAACATAGCTTAAACTAAACACAAAAAGCCAGTAAGCAACAAAAAGTGACTTCCCCATCCAGCTTGCTTCAGAAATGAATGTTGGGTCGGGAGTCGGCGGTTAAACATGGGAGTAAGTCACAAGGAGTAACAGTGTCAGAATCAACTAAAAACCTCAGAAATTTATCCCGGGGTCAACCAACAAAACCCCCCCAAGCTCACAGTCAAGGTCAAAAAGTGACCAAGAAAAAAATCAAAGTACCACTAAAGCAGCAACGCCCCATCAAAAAAGAAGTAGCCTTAACCAGGAGCCACAGTAACATCATCCCTGGGCTATCTCCTGCTGAGGTAGGGAGGTTAAAATCAAGACCAGTCATGCCACCAGGGGTGAAACCCATTGCCTATGTCAATAAAATGACACCACCACTACCTGCAAAAACAGTTAGGTTTAAAACCCCCGGGGTAGAGAAACAACTAAACCCTAAACTTGTCAAACGAATATCCCGTAAAACTCGTTTGAAACCAATGGCCAGAACTGCATTATATGCTCTGCGCTTATTGATTGTCGGGGTTGGTGTTGGTGCCATTGTGGGCACAATTTTGTCAGTCTTTGACCCGGCCACTCGTATGTCCAGTAATTCTGTAGCACAATCTCATAACACAGGACAAAACACAGGACAAAATCAGCCACAACCCATGGCCAACCTTGCCCCTGGTGGTTTATATTTATCCCAGGAAATTACCCCCCTAAAAGATGCGGTGCAAAATTTGGCAACTGCAAACCCCAATCTTAAACCAGGAGTTTTCTTTGTGGATTTAGAAACTGGTGGTTATGTAGATGTCAATAGCTCCATCAGCTTCCCCGCAGCTAGTACAATCAAAGTGCCCATTCTCATCGCCTTTTTCCAAGATGTCGATGCCGGTAAAGTCCGCCTCGATGAAATGCTGACCATGGAAAAAGATATGGTGGCCACTGGTTCGGGAAATCTGCAACACCAACAAGTGGGTACCCAGTACAGCGCCCTAGAACTGGCTACCCTCATGAGTACCACCAGCGATAACACAGCAACCAATATGCTCATTGCCAGACTGGGAGGTATACAGGCACTAAACCAGCGTTTCCAAAGTTGGGGATTGTCAGCTACAGCACTTCGTAACCCCTTGCCAGATTTAACAGGAACAAACACCACTAGCCCCAAAGAATTGGGAAATTTGCTGGCTATGGTCAATCAAGGTAATTTGGTCACCATGCGATCGCGAGATTTGATTTTGGATATTATGCGCCGTACAGAGCGCAATCATCTACTACCTTCAGGTTTAGGAGTAGAAGCAACAATACACCATAAAACCGGCGACATCGCCACAATGTTGGGTGATGTTGGTTTAATTGATATCCCCACCGGCAAACGTTACATCGCCGTTGTAATGATACAACGCTCCAACAATGACCCCGGAGCGGAAAAACTAATTAGCTCTATTTCTCGCACAGCCTATGAACAATTCAGCCAAAATGTACCTAATTCAGTCATGAATCTCCCTGGAAATCAAAATATGAGCACCACCATCACCCCAAATCCCATTCCACCCCAATTCTCCACTCCACAAAGTTTTCCCTCCAGGTAGGGAGAAAATTAATTTTTTTGGTATCGCATTCCCGGTAGTTGCGAAACTAACCCCATGAGTTCCAATTCTAATAATCCACCGGAAACTAACCCAGTATCCAGCCCTGTTTTTTGGACAATCAAATCAAAGGACGAAATATCACCATCAATTGCATCCATGACTTGTTGCAGTTCTGGGGATAAATTCCGCGACTTCATTGCTTCTAGAATTGGTGCAGGGTAAATTGTATCCAGTTTTGGTATTGCTCCCAAGGTTTTGAGCAGTTCGTCTAATTCTTTGAGAACCAGAGAAGCACCTTGATTCAGTAGTTGTAAACACCCTTGAGATGGATAGTCATCTACTCTTCCAGGTAAAGCATAAACATCTCTGCCAAATTCATTGGCATAAGCAGCCGTAATCAAAGCCCCAGACTTCTCAGGCGCTTCCATTACTAAAACAGCACGGCTTAAACCCGCAATAATGCGATTACGCCGGGGAAAGTGAGTACGATCAGGGGGGGTTTTCGCCGGATATTCACTCACCACTAACCCTTGACTAGAAATCTGCTTGTACAAATCTCGATTTTTTTGGGGATAAATCACATCTACACCAGTCCCTAAAACCGCAATTGTTCTTCCCCCTGCTTTCATGGCGGCAAAATGACTTTCTGTGTCAATCCCCTCCGCCATCCCAGAAACAACTGTAAAGCCATTTTTAGCCAAAGCTGTGCTAATGTGACGCGTCCAACGAATACCGTACTCTGAAGGTCGGCGTGTCCCCACAATGGCTACCAATGACTTTTGCCCCAGATTTTCTAATAAGTCCACCTCACCCCGATAGTGCAAAATTGGCGGTGGACTGGTAATTTCTAGCAGTGCTCGGGGATAATCTCCGTCCGCTGGTGTCCAGAAATGGGGGTTTTCCACCAGGTGTTGTTTCAGTAGTTCTTCAGGATGCAAACGCGATCGCTGTTGAACTACTTTCTCTAATGTCTGAACACCAAAACCTTCAACTTTTGCCAATTCAACTTTGGTAGCATTCCAAGCCTCGTGTAATGTGCCAAAATGCTTTTGTAGCCGTTGTATTAACACCGGTCCAACTCCAGAAATTCCCCCCCAAGCTAGCCAATATGCTCTTTCTTCTACCACTGTCCTATCCTCACACCTACTCAATTGTATTCAATTATCTGGCACTCAACTGTGCCATCGCTACCTGTAGAAGTCCCAAACCGTTACCCTAGAAACTGAAAATTCATAACACACCATGACACCAGAACAAATTGCAGATACCCTCACAGAATTATTTAGTACAGCACAAGTAACAGCCATAGCCCCTGGGTCCTGGCAAGTAGACACTTCTAGCTTTCGCCTGTTGGTACTCTTGTCTGAAGATAATACTTGGTTACGAGTGCTACTCCCCATTGCCCCCATCCAAGAAGCCCAACCGTTTTTAGCACAGTTTTTAGAAGCCAACTTTGATGACACCCAAGAAGTCCGCTATGCTTTTTTTGACACTGTAGTTTGGGCAGTTTATCAACACAACAGTGAAACCTTGGTCAATCAAGATTTTGTCAGCGCCATCGCTCGACTTGTATCCTTATTTGAAGCTGGTTTAGATCATGTTTTCCATCGTCTGACTGAAAGTCGCATCCGGCAAATTATCCAGACAGCAAAACAGCAAGGACAAACTCTTCAAGCCACCATGCAAAACCTAGAACGTTTCTATGCAGAAGGATTATTAGGTGAAATTGACCAAACCTCAGCAGCCAGAGAACAAATATTAACAGCTTGGCAGCGTCAGTTAGAGCGTTTATGGAATGAGTTGACACCCCCTTCTAACTAAGGGATACTGATTTCTTACTGGAATTCAATCATTTAATTGCCGCAATAAATCAATTTCAACCCTGTTATGCTTCTGCATGATTTAGCTTCTTTACTACTTGCTTATTCCGGAAAATGACAGAATATGGGTAAATGAATTTAAAAAAAATCTTAACCAAGTTCTGAATTCCCTCTCTACCGACGCGATCGCTTTTCTTTGTGGATGGCACTATAAGGATAGTGTGCACTAAAATTTTGCTCTTGCTCTTCAAAACTTCCAATTTCCATAAGGAAATTATCTCCCGTAGTAGATAAAGAAGTGCGTCCAAGATTTCTATGTTTTTCACATATCCAGACTTTTTCCTCTTGGTCATTATCCGTTAGATCATGAATAATAGGAGGCTCAAGCCTACAAAACTCTCCAAGTATTCCCTTGCGAAAGCGATAGCTATGTCGAATTAGAGATCCTGGTTGGAAATTTGAGGCATCTCTAGGATAGGTAACGGATGATTCTAAGGATAGCCCAACATTTCCTTTACACAAACCATTAGTTGGCTGATTCAGATCACATTCTGAACTGGCTTTAATAATCCATCTGGCTTGATTTATTGATGTTAAACAAACAATAGTTAGTTCATTCCTAGCACTAAAAACATTTCCTTGCTCAAAGAGAATTTCATAGGCAATTCCAGAACATTTATAGAGTGTGTTATCACTAATTTTTCTTGCCCCTGCACTTCCTGCTGCTGTAGCCATTTGTGGTTGCACAACAATAGACACTGTTAAATTGGCTGCGGCTAATAAACGCAACCAATATTGGTAAGCCTTACATTTTTTCAATCTAAGCTTTTTAGATTTATACTGATTTTTTTCATACATATTTAGGGTGTTCCAGATTTTTTTTACTCAAACCGTGCCATAAATTTTTAAACTAGAGATATCTTAACTAAGGTTATGTTTAAAAAATAAAGACAATGGGTTTGAAGACTTAACTATTTAAATACTGGTAGATTCTCGCGTGCAAGAGTTTCTTCCAAATTGGGACGATAAACTCGTTTTTACTTTCCTCTTATAACCTCCATGATTGTAGGCAAATTGTATGATTCAACAGGGTAGTTGGTAATGAATAGTTCCTTACCTTTGCCTGCCTTCTGCTGCTTGTAGTTATTCATGCCGTATTGTAGCTCCCATTCATAAATGTAGGCAAAGGCAAAGTTACGCCGCACTTGTTCACAATTATCGTAAGTGATCAACCATTTATGTGAACACTCCGCCATTAGCTTGGCAAAGCGAGAATGGTCAAAACTCTTATGCAAATCACCTTTCTTACCATAAAGCTTAGATTCACTTTTGCTAAAATAAGGTGGATCTAGAAATATAAATACATCTTCCCCTGGTTCAGTAAGTAGGGTGCTGTAGTCAAAATTAGTCACACGAGTATTAATAAAACAACCATCCAAGGCTGCTAACCGCTCAATGGAAGAATCTGTAAACCGACCTTCGAAAGAAGCACTACTATAACCACCACTTTCAATCGTTCCCGAAAAGGTAATCCGGTTAAGAACAAAAAACCGCACCGCACGATATAGTGGACTCATGGTACTTGTATCTGCGGTGGCGAGAGATTTAAACAAGGTACTTCCATCTGTTGTCTGTTTTTTTACTTTCCACACCGACTCAACTAGCTCTGGCAAGTTGGTTTTGACCTGATGCCAAAAGTAATATAATTCTTGGTTCAGATCATTCACCCAGCAATGCATATACTGGTACTTCTGTGACACATGAAAAAATACAGAACCTCCGCCAACAAAAGGTTCGCGGAACTCCTTAAATTTAGGAAGCAGGTAGTGAGCAATTTGAGGAATTGCCTTTTGTTTACCACCGGGATAACGTAATGGACTTTTAAGCATTTGGAACGGGGTGTCATATTTGTGGAACATTATGTTTTCCACAGAGTAACCGAATTGGCATTATATTTTCATGCTTACGCACCAGATTTCGTTCTTATGAAGTACAAATCATAATCATGAAACTTTTGTGGGGTCAGCATCTTGCCCGCCAATACCGTATATCACCACACCGGAAGTTGCTGTATCCACACGTAAATAATATGGGAGGTTGGTAGCCCCGTGTTTTTAAACCGGGGTGGAAAACCGACTCAAGCAGATTTATCTGCATTCAATGTCTATCATGATGTGGATCGTTAATATAATCCATTACTTTAGATGTGCTAACTT
>NZ_JANQDJ010000070.1:0-43770 GCF_029891685.1 Umezakia ovalisporum Ak1311
CTACCTTCAAGCTTGTATGTGTCAACAAATCAGTTATGTTCATTGGATGGAAGATATTATGAGATGTTGACATTTTCACCTTTGATAGGACTACTATATCTAACTATGTAAAGTTTTGTAACGACATTCAACATTTCTGCATAAATTGTAAAAGTCAGGAAAAATTAATTCCATAAAAAATGATTGCTTAATAGCAAAACAACAGAATAATCTTAAGTTAAGATGATGATTAAAGTCCCAACAAATTTCTAGGCGGTTATTCATGGCACAACTCACAGGATTGACATTTGGAGGTAATACCTGGACACCGAAATTTGCCCAGGAAATTGACCAAGAAAAATGTATAGGATGTGGCAGATGCTTTAAGATATGTGGCCACAATGTACTGGAATTAAGAGCTCTCAATGAAGAAGGAGAATTTGTAGATGATGAAGATGATGATGAAATTGAGCGGAAAGTAATGGTTGTTTCTCACCCAGAAAACTGTATTGGTTGTGAGGCTTGTTCCAGAATATGTCCTAAGAATTGCTACACCCATACTGTATTAGACAATTAAGGTTTTTGGGTTTTGCTTAATGTTGTTTTGGTCATAAAGGTTACTCTGTAAATAAAGCGCGAAGCAAGGTAGTAAGAGGGGAATATTACATCATTGCTGTAACAAGCCACAAGTTTACAGTAAACAGAATTGTAAATCGTTAATTGTTATGATTTGCTAACCAATTCATACTTGCAGGGAAATTAGTCTGATGAATATTCAGATTAGGAGTGTGATTTTGGAGTGCCTGATTTGTGCATTAGAACACATTGACTCATAAAAGTTTCAATAAAATCTTAAGTCTTTGGGGGAAGGATATGAAAATATCTGGAAAATTCCCCCAATTTTTGTCAGGCTGAGATAGAAAGTTAATAAGTGAAAACAAAAAAATCCTTGCCTGTGGGAATGTAGCAACCAGTAGCCAGGAACATGCCAACAATCATAGAAAGGCAAAACCATGAAATTACATTATCTTCTTTGGCTATGGTCATACATCAAAACCTCAGGATGCAATTAATCAGGAGTAAGTAGTGAGGGGTAGGAAAGAGAGAAACTTTTTCCCATACATAGAACCTGATGCCCATGCACTGTTTTTTACATGTCCCAGAAAATTACACCTTTAATGTTAACTGAAAGAGCAGGTAGCCTATATGCAAAAAGTTCCTGTTTCACTGTGGACTTTGGTTGCTGGAATAGTAGTAACAGTAATCAGTATTTGGTTCGGACAAAATCACAATTTATTACCAGTACAAGCATCTGAGCAAGCTGCGGTGGTAGACAGATTTTTCAATGTTATGTTTACCATTGCCATAGCTCTATTTCTGGTAGTAGAAGGAACTATTCTGATTTTTTTATTCAAGTACCGTCGCCGTCAGGGTGATAATACCGATGGAGTACCCTTAGAAGGTAACGTTCCCTTAGAAATTTTTTGGACAGCAATCCCCGCAATGATTGTGATTGCTTTAGGTATCTACAGTGTAGATGTTTACAATCAAATCGGAGGATTTGAACCTGGGAGTCATTTCCATAGTGCTCCTCATGTTAACCATGTCAGTGGAACGGCTCTGGCCGCTACCCTCGATGACACTTTAACACCTGTAGCTACTCCAAACATTGGCATTGGTGGATCTCCCCACCTAGAGAATCAACCAGCAGACTTAGTGGTTGATGTCCAAGGAATGCAGTACGCTTGGATATTTAACTATCCCAATAGCGGAATTACCACTGGAGAATTACACATTCCCGTTGGTGCTGATGTGCAACTGAATCTTTCGGCCCTGGATGTAATTCATTCATTTTGGGTTCCACAATTTCGACTGAAACAAGATGCTATTCCCGGTATGGCTACCGAACTGCGATTTGTCCCTACTAAACCAGGTACATATCCAGTAATTTGTACAGAATTGTGTGGTGGCTATCACGGTTCCATGCGGACAGAGGTAATTGTGCATACTCCAGAAGATTTTGATAGCTGGTTAGCACAAAGCCAGATTGCTCAAAAGCAAGACCTTAATTCACTGGTTGCAGTCAATCCCACTGACTTATCAACATCAGAATTTCTTGCTCCCTATGTTCATGATTTGGGCATAAATGCAGCAACCCTCCTGCAACTTCCAAAACAGTCAAAGTAGTTTGTAACTCAATATTCGTAATGACAAGTAGAATTTCCCTTTACAAATTGCAAATTACAAATTACCCAAAATAGCTTATGACACAAGTAGAATTTCCCTCCAACGGTTCATCCGCAGCCAATCCAGTGGAATTAACCCAAGAGAGTCATCCCCCGGCGTGGAAATGGTACGACTACTTTACATTTAATGTTGACCACAAAGTGATTGGTATCCAATACTTAGTGACAGCATTTGTCTTCTATCTCATTGGTGGACTGATGGCGGTGGCTCTCCGTGTGGAACTAGCAACACCAGACTCAGATTTCCTCGATCCTAATTTGTATAACGCTTTCATGACCAACCACGGGACAATTATGATCTTCCTGTGGATTGTCCCTAGTGCTATTGGGGGATTTGGCAACTATCTGATTCCTTTGATGATTGGCGCTAGGGATATGGCTTTCCCAAAACTAAATGCCATCGCTTTTTGGTTAAACCCACCAGCTGGACTACTGCTTTTAGCTAGTTTTATTTTTGGTGGTTCCCAGTCGGGTTGGACAGCTTATCCACCATTGAGCTTAATTACAGCACCAATAGCTCAAAGCTTTTGGATACTAGCCATCGTTTTGGTGGGAACTTCTTCAATTTTGGGCTCGGTGAACTTTATTATTACCATCCTGATGATGAAGGTTCCCACCATGAAATGGGACCAATTACCCTTGTTTTGTTGGGCTATTTTAGCTACTTCTGTCCTGGCTTTACTGTCCACACCAGTGTTAGCTGCGGGGTTGGTGCTGTTGTTGTTTGACATCAATTTTGGCACATCTTTCTTTAAACCAGATGCAGGCGGTAACGTGGTGATTTACCAACATTTATTCTGGTTCTATTCCCACCCTGCGGTATATCTGATGATTTTGCCTATCTTCGGCATTATGTCAGAAGTAGTACCAGTTCACGCGCGTAAGCCAATTTTTGGTTATAAAGCCATCGCCTACTCTAGTTTAGCTATCTGCGTTGTCGGTTTATTCGTCTGGGTTCACCATATGTTTACTAGTGGTACACCTGGTTGGATGCGGATATTCTTCACCATTTCCACCCTCATCGTCGCCGTACCCACTGGCGTTAAGATTTTCGCCTGGGTTGCTACCCTTTGGGGTGGTAAGATTCGCTTCACCAGTGCCATGCTATTTGCCATTGGTTTGTTATCAATGTTTGTCATGGGTGGCTTGAGTGGCGTAACCTTGGGAACTGCTCCCTTTGATGTCCACGTTCACGACACATATTATGTAGTGGCACATTTCCACTACGTTCTGTTTGGTGGTTCTGTATTTGGTATCTACGCTGCTATTTATCACTGGTTCCCCAAAATGACCGGACGCAAGCTCAATGAAACCTGGGGACGCATTCACTTTGCCCTCACCTTCATCGGTACTAACTTAACTTTCTTACCTATGCACCAGTTAGGTTTACAAGGTATGCCCCGCAGAGTAGCCATGTATGATCCTCAATTTGTTAACCTCAATCAAATTTGTACCTTTGGAGCATTTGTTTTAGGACTTTCAGTTATTCCCTTCACTATTAACATTGTGCAAAGTTGGCGTAAAGGAGAATTAGCCGGTGACAATCCTTGGCAAGCTTTGAGTTTAGAGTGGACAACTAGTTCACCACCTCTAATTGAAAACTGGGATGTATTACCTGTTGTGAACCATGGCCCTTACGAGTACGGTCATAGTGAATTACAACCTGTTGGTACGCCAGAAATTAGCACTTAAGTCAAACAAGTTTAGATTTCTGTTTTTAGAGGGTAAAAACATGACCATAGCTACCACAGCTAAACATCACGAACAACATCACGCAGATTTACGCATCTGGGGATTGTTGACGTTTCTCTGTTCTGAATCATTAATGTTTGGCGGCTTTTTTGCCACTTATTTGTTCTTTCGAGGCATTACAGAAGTTTGGCCTCCAGAAGGAACAGAAGTAGAACTGTTTTTACCCACGATTAACACCATTATTCTGCTATCTAGTAGTTTCGTCATTCATTTAGGTGATGTGGCGATTAAGAAGAATAATGTCAAGGAAATGCGGTTTTGGTATTTTGTTACTGCACTGATGGGGGCAATCTTTTTAGTGGGTCAGGTTTATGAATACATGAATTTAGGGTATGGCCTGACTACTAACGTTTTCTCCAACTGCTTTTATATCATGACTGGTTTCCACGGTTTGCATGTATTTGTGGGGCTGTTATTGATTTTAGGTGTACTGTGGCGATCGCGTCGTCCCGGTCATTATTCTGCCACTAAACATACTGGTATTGCCATGGCAGAAATGTATTGGCACTTCGTAGACATTATCTGGATTGTTCTGTTCACTTTAGTGTACATTTTGACCCTGTTTTAAGGAATCAAGGAGTGGGAATGTTGTCATACATCTTTTACCCCACTCCTTATATTTCTTAATTACGAATTAAGAGTTACAAATTACGAATTATTATGGTTGAACGCAATGGATTTTCATGGTTTCCAGTTCCAGAAGATGTCAAAAATTTATTAATCTTGGCAGTAGAAAACTGGGAAAATACCGCAGCAGCAGAAAAATATATTCACCAAGCCTTAACTAAAGCCGGGGTAAATACAGATATTTTAGTATCAGCATATAGATTTTTTTATTATAAGAATAATTATCCCCTAGCGCTACAAACGGCAATTAAAGTTTTAGATAGGATTAAAGAAGTAGAAAAATTTCCAGATGATTGGGAACAACTCCAGCCCATATTATTACAACGGCAAGAGGAACCACAAATCAGATTGTACTTGAATGCTTATGCCGCCTCTGGATTGGTATTAGCAAAATTAGGGGAAATTGAGCAGGCTAAAGAAATCACTAGTAAAGTCAAACAAATTGACAAACACAATGATTTTGGAGCGGCAATCCTACTGGATATTTTGACACATCGACCCGAGGAAGACGATTAATCAATTCACTATCAAGCATCAACGGCCATGAATAATTTTCCTATTTACCAACCCATTTCGTTATCTGAAAATTCTACCTCCATTGCCCCTGTGCTACCCGCCATACCTATACCTTCTGCACCTAGTATTCTTCCTAATTTTACCCCTCCTAAATTAGTTTTAACCGAGTCTTACAAACTGATGATTTAATCATGAGCAAAGGTCAGGATTGGCTAGTCACTGGAGACGGTAAATATCAGCCTTGTAAATCCCTAAGAACATGGGATTTATTGAAAGAAAATTATCGACTATATCGGTTTTTAACTGAGGTAGAAGATGTCCTCCACGGAGTAGAAGATGAATCCAGTCGTCTACCAGAAATTCGTATGCTTGTCAGACGCTTGATTGTAAATTCCTACTGGGTACAAACTCAATACTTACAACCTTGTGCTCAAAAGGGAAACTCTGTTTTACTCCTATACGATGAATTGGGTTTTCCATTAACTGTGCAAACGGTAACATTTGCACCGGGAAGTCGTTCAACTATTCATAATCATGGAACCTGGGGAGTTGTCGCCGTGTTAAAAGGTCAAGAAAAAAACACTTTTTGGCGACGTATCCACAGCCCTGATTTTCTGGACCAAGTTGCACCTACAGGAGAAATAACTTTATTTCCAGGAGATATTATCAGCTTGACTCCTGATGCAATTCATAGCGTAGAAGCCATAGGTGAAGAACCAACTGTGACTTTTAATGTTTATGGAGAAACTGACCCGGATGAGAGGTTTGAATTTGACTTAGTTACCCATAAGGCTAAAAAGTTTTGATGAGGGGAATGAAGAAGAAAAATGACCATTGAGTAAATTGGGAGTAAGTGCAATGGCTAGAGTGATTTTTTACGAGAAACCTGGTTGTAAAGGTGGTGTTAAGCAAAAAGTCTTGCTAACAGCCGCTGGTCATGAAGTTGTAGTGTATGACCTTCTGAAAGAACCTTGGACTGTTGAGCGCTTGCGGTCATTTTTTGGCCATCGCCCTGTAGCTGAATGGTTTAATCGTTCTGCTCCTAAAATCAAATCTGGTGAGGTAGTTCCAGAAACAATTGATGCACAAACAGCCTTAGAACTAATGCTGCAAGACCCGCTTTTAATTCGCCGTCCTTTATTAGAAGTAGACACTCGGCGTGAGGTAGGTTTTGATGTGGAAACAATAGATGCTTGGATTGGCTTAAAGCCTGTGGATGAATCTTTAAAAGTACTAAGCGAAGGCTTGAGAAGTCAGAATTTACAAGGCTGCGCCCAAGGTCATGGCCATGACCACCATCATCATCAAGGTAGCTGTAACCACTAGAACACAGTAGTATTTTCCTTCACAATTAGCGAAACCCTGATTTAACTTGGTGTTGCTGTAAATCTCAGTTCTACTGCAATTGTTTCAGCAATGCCTTTTTATTATATCTGTTACTTGTGATGGAATCTTGCTAATTCAATGGTTAGATATATTGTTCATTAGTATTTATTGCATTAGTGAGAAGTAATTATACGCATCAAGTTTTAAGGTGAGTTTAGGGTGATTGACACCTCATTAATCAACTCAAAAATTCCAGGATTTACAATAATGTCCATAGAACAACTCACCTTAAACCAAGTAAACCGTGATCTGAAGAATTGTATTCAAAACTGCTTGGATTGCCATAGTATTTGCTTAAATACTGTAACATATTGCCTCAAAGAAGGTGGTGGTCATGCTGAACCCAATCATATCCGGCTCATGCTTGATTGCGCCGAAATTTGCAGTACCAGTGCTAATTTCATGCTCCGAACCTCAGATTTACACACTCGCACCTGCGATGTTTGCGCTCAACTGTGTGAACTTTGTGCCAATGACTGCGACACCATAGGTAGTGATGGTCAGATGAAAGCTTGCGCTGATATGTGCCGTCGTTGTGCTGAATCTTGTCGAAGATTAGCAATGACAACAGCTTAAATGATTGTAGGATAGAGTTAATCAATCATTGTTTCCAGACAAATCTTCAAACATTGGTGTGCTGAGATAACGTTCTCCAAAAGAAGGCTGAATCATGACGATTAATTTATCAGCATTTTCTCGACGTTTACCTACTTGAATTGCAGCACATAAAGCAGCCCCAGAGGATATACCAGATAATAGTCCTTCTTCTTTGGCTAAACGCCGCCCGTAACTCATCGCCTGTTCATCACTGATTTTGATTACTTCATCAATTAATTCCAGACGCAGAACATCTGGGATAAATCCAGCGCCAATACCTTGAATTTTATGAGGCCCGGCTGCACCACCGGAAAGGATAGGACTATTACTTGGTTCCACCGCGATGGCTTGACAACTCCCCTTATATTGTTTTATGACCTCTGCAATACCAGTAATCGTCCCACCAGTCCCCACCCCAGCAACAACAATATCTACTTTTCCATCGGTATCCAACCAAATTTCTTCGGCGGTGGTTTCCCTGTGAATTTTAGGATTGGCTGGGTTGCCAAACTGTTGCAGCATCAAAGCATTGGGGGTATTGGCCACGATAGCTTCAGCTCGATTAATTGCTCCCCGCATTCCCTGTGGCCCCGGTGTTAATTCTAAAGTTGCACCGTAGGCCCTGAGCATAGAGCGTCGTTCTTGGCTCATTGTCTCTGGCATTGTCAAAATTAAACCATAGCCACGGGCTGCTGCTACCATTGCTAAAGCAATGCCTGTATTCCCGGAAGTTGGTTCCACTAAAATAGTTTTTCCTGGCTGAATTAAACCTTCGGCTTCCGCAGCAAGTACCATACTCATGCCAATCCGGTCTTTAACTGACGCTGCTGGGTTCATGCTTTCGAGTTTGACAACTATCCTAGCTGCTACTCCTTCGGTTTGAGGAATTTTATTCAACTGTACTAACGGAGTTCTGCCAATAAGTTCTGTCACATCCTTAGCAATTCTCATAAATTAACTCCTATTTTTCCTGTAAATGTCGATACTATCTACTTTTACGAAATTAAAAAATTGTTTACCTAAATAATTTAGTTAATGCAATTTTCTCATCTATCCTTAACCCATAATGTTTCTGAATTACCATAATCTAGTTCAATAGCTTAAATTTACAGTTTTTGTCTCAGGTAAATTTATTTATCTGTTGTTTACTCAACCACAACCATTGTTAATGTCATTTTTAATAATTTATATTTGGTATAGTAAGCTGCATTTTCTATAAAAAATAATAGATTGTTCTGTTAGTTTAGTATATACTCCCCACATCATCCATTTTATTGAGTACAAGCTTTAAGGGTTAAAAACTAAAATAAAAACTGCCCTCCACCATTGCTCCACAAAGCTTTGACCTTGAGTGCAGAAACACTAATACCCTACCTGAAAAACACTAGTACCCTACCTAAAAAACACTAGTACCCATACTCCAAATAATTTATGTAAGTCTTATGAGATATAAGTTCTAGGCTTTGAGTACAAATTTAATAATTTTAATAATTCTAATTCAGTTAGGTTAAACTCGGATCAACAGGAAGAACTGCTATAAATTTTGTAGGATTTACGCAGAGATTCCCCTCTACCCCCCGAAGTTCCTAGGGTTTTACCCAAAGAACAAGGGGGGACTTCTTAACTCTTGTACTGCTAAAAGTTGTCAAATTTTCAGGTTAGTAAGATGTTAGTCCTAAGTTGATAGTTATAGCTTTTCTAGACCGCTTTTGTGGAAAAATGGATAATGTTTGAATATTTGGCCCTGGAGCTGAATAGTAAGCAATGGTTAATCTTTAGTATCAAACCTGTTATCAATCGAGAATCAAAAAGTAGTTAGGTAAACAGCAACAGAGGTTTCTCTGGGTGCATCATACCTAATGAAGGAGAGCAAATATGAAAGTTAAACTTATAAATGTTCTCGCAGTTTGTTTAGTAACCTTAGTAGTTTTTTCTCCAGTTTTAGTGGTATTTAGCATTGTTTGGGGAAGACATTTAGAGTTCGTTAAAATGCAGAATTTAGTTTGCGAAATCCACAAAGATGCTCTAAATAATTCTGCCTTAATTCTCCAACAAACAGATACAACTTTATCTCCAAATCAGACAATTCAGGAGAAATCTGACCGCAATCTTGTGAACCGATTATTAATTGCTGCCGAAGAATATAAACTTGTTACCATTTTACAATGGTTTGTCTTAATCACCCCAATTTTTGTCGGATTAGGGATTATTGTGTACGACAGATATCTTGTTTATCGTGCTGCAATATTAAAAGAACGAGTTGAAATGTTAGAAAGGCTTTGGCAGCAAAGTATCGAGTAATGAGCACTGCAAATTATACTCATCAACAAAGAAAATCATCATGACAGAACAACGCCAGATCCAATATTTCGATTTGATTGACCAGTTACTTAGATGTCCTAATGGTCAAGAACCAGAAGTTTTAGAAGCTCAACCAGAATTGATTGATGCTGGCTTCGTGGAGACAATGCTGCAAGTAGCCGCTAGTTTTGCACATGGAGGTAATCAAGATGGCGCTCAGTTTTTATTTTTTGTGGCTCGTGAATTAGCAAAGCAACTGGGCTTATATCCTGAACTTCCAAATTCTGATGTTGCAAGTAAGGAGTAAATATGCTGCTAACTGAAACCGACGCCGGACAAATTGCGTTAGAGTTCCTCATGGCAGATTGGAACATCTCAGAAGATCACAGAGAATGGTTTTTTGTCTTCAACTCTCGGCTGATTGGCCAAAGTTGGTACATTGTGGAATTGGGTGTAGAAGGATTTCCTGACCGTTGGTTTATTCAAGTCTATGATACAGGAATGTGTGACCCCAACTATACATTTGTTTCACCTATTCCTGCTTCAGAAGGATTTTTGGATTTTGTAGATGTGCCAGAAATGGTAGCTGAGGTTTTAGTGGCAGAGCGCAAAACTCGTTAATAATTAGGATGCAAAGTTCACAATGTACGTTAATTCAAAATGCAAATTTTGAGTTTCAAATTTAAAACTTTCTATGGAACAGAGAAACTTTCACTAATTGAAATAGCCCCGGTTAAATATGAGGTAATGCTCAAGTAAAGCAAACCTCATTTTTTAATAATAAAAACAAAAAAATCATTTAATTTGTCAGGCTTAAATAACAAATATATGTTATATTAAATAGCGTGATGAACGCTACAGAAATATCAGTTAAAATGATTGCTGAACATATCCTAGCTAAAGAATTCACACGAGTTGTCACTCACTATTACCCAAAACTTGGGGAGTTACTAGACGGATGCCATGTGAAAGTCATCACCTGTTTCTGGGGACGACCAGCTAGACGTTTGCAATATATAGCGATTTATTGCTCGGAAGAAATACTTCCTCATGTGCAAGCCCAAAAAAATGTACTCAGGGAATTAGCAGAAAATATGGGGCTAGTTCAAGTGGTCTGTATGAACGCGAAGCGATTGCTACGGGATCCCATGTCAAAGCTCAAGCATACCAATCCGCGCCTATGGTTGGAATTGCAATGGGTGACAACTTAAAATAGCCATCGCCACCAATGAAAACCGGAATTTTTTGCAATTACGAAAATCATCATCACAATAGCAGTCGCACAATCTTTGAACAAGTCGCTCTAGTACAGCAGGCGGAAACATTAGGTTTTGAGTCAGCTTGGGTGAGTGAACATCATTTCAATGAGTTCAATCTCAGCTCCTCTATGTTGCTGTTGATGGCACACCTAGCAGGGCTGACCTCAACTATTCAATTAGGTACGGCGGCGGTGTTACTGCCATTCCATAACCCAATTCGGACAGCAGAAGATATCGCCACCTTGGATAATTTGTGTAATGGCAGATTGTTATTTGGGGTTGGCAAAGGAGGGCCTTTTCCCCAACATAATAAGCATTTTGGCACACCAATGGCTGAATCTCGCGCCAAAATGTTAGAAGCCATCGCCTTGATTCAAAAGCTCTTATATGAAACTGATGTGTCATTTAAAGGGCAGTATTATCAATGTGATTGCTTGTCAATTTATCCCCAGCCTTTGCAAAATCAAATTCCAGTTTACATAGCCAGCGGTCATGATCAAAGCATAGAATTTGCAGCCCAAAATTCCTTCGGCTTAATGGGGGGACCTCCATTCTCCTTAGAGAGATTGAAAACTACCGTGGCTAAATATCGGGCTTTGAATGCTAGTGGCTCAGAAAAACTTGTATTGGCACGTTTCTTTTATCTTGGTAAAACCAACCATGAAGCAGTGAGTGAGGCATTGCCATTCATTCGCAAATTCAGTAAAAAAATGCAAGCTAACTCAGCTTACATAATGCAGAATAGCTCGAACTCCAATCAAAAGCCATTTGATCGGACAAATATTTGTTTCGATGAAGATTATTTGATTGAGAACTCAATTATTGGTGATGTGAGGACTTGTCGCGACAAAATCAAAAAATTTCAAGACGAGTTAAATCTCGCTACATTAGCACTCAAACCCTCATCTTTTGTTTTGCAAAAAAACTTAGATAGTTTGCAGCGCTACAACGAAGAGGTTCGGAATTATGTCTAAACTACACCTGCTTCCTCCTGATGACTTACCACCCACTGAGGTCACAAAACAGGATGGAATCCTGCATCTGGAGTTCGAGCGATCCACTGGGAGATACTTTTTTCAGGCTTGCGATCGCATTACCCAAGTCCTCTTATCTAAGTGTCAATGGTATCTCACTAAAAATAGCACAACCTTGATGCTAATTATTGATTGCCCTGACATAGTATCTTACTGGCACATAGTGAGTAACATTCCCCAGTTAGGGAATAGACTAGAGAGGTTTACGACTAACGCCAAAATCCGGGTTTATCCTCCATTTGGCAAAGGTACGCCATTTGAAATCAGCGTCAATGAAATTTCGGCTTATCGGGATTGGCTGTAATAGCAAACCCTAATGTCATGTTACCCTTTCCCGCCTTCGGGAAAGGAATTAAAACAGAAATATCTCTGGGAAAATTGCCGTTAAATTGTGCCTAGAAAGCATCAGCTTCATAAAATAGCCTTCATTCCCAATTTTCCCCGAATATCCCCAACTTGTAAATCCCAATATTGGTCCCATTTTTGAGCGATAAACTTATCTGGAGTTTGGCAACCTAAATTGTAACCACGACAAATTTCAGACATTAAATATTTCAAATTATGTGGTTCATAAAGGCTAATCATCACGATACCAAAACTGACAATCATAGCACTGATAGGAATAGGTGTTTGAGCCATAAAAAACGCTTGTAGTGCAATTTCACCAATTGCATCAGTATCAAACCCCGCCACCACATGATAAATATCATGAGTAGTTCTCCAGAGCATCTTGAGGTAGGAGATATCATCAACCACAGGAACTTTCTTGTAGAAATAGGGATTAAAGTCTTGGGACTTAATTTTATGAGCATAAACATGACCTAAAGTACCTTCTGGAAGTTGGCCTAAATCATCCAGATTAAAAGCAGCAGGAAGCCAACGTTCTTTAAACAAATTGCGTACTTCAGGAATTTTTTTCAGTTCATTAACCGCCAACTGTGCCATTTCAGTTTGATCAAGTGCGTCTTCAAAATCAAATACTGCATCAGTGCCACCAGCGTCAATTTTTAAGGTACTAGAGGCGAGAAATTGAATAATGTAAGTCAGGAGTCCTTTGTCGGTGTCACAATTAATTACATTGACCATGGTGATTCTCTGCGTTGCAATATAGTTTTGCTAATTAAAACCTAAAGTGCATTATTTAACCATTGTTTAACATTTATGCCTTCCCAGAAAAAGAACAATATGCACTACTTATTTTTGATAAAAAAAAATCATTTTTTCATGGATCTTAAGAGGGATTGCATAACCTAGTAACTTGTTGTTTATTGAAAGGTTAAATCTGAATAAAAACACTAAAAAATAAAATCAATGGATGAATTAGATACTTAATCAATTAGTAAAAACACGAAAAAACACAGACATATTCCTTTATCTGTGTTCATGTGAATTTAAATTTTATTACTGATATAATTTAGGCAGGTCACTTCAAGAAATTAAAAAGAAGCTGGAATTGACAATTGCGCTACTTTTAGAGATAGCCAACCATACCAACTTTCTAAACCCCTACCAGTAATAGCGGAAACTTGAAAAATTTGAATTAGGGGATTTACCTGTAGGGCATAATCTATACATTTTTGCACATCAAACTGCACGTAAGGCAGCAAATCAATTTTAGTAATAATCATGATGTCACTAGCCCGAAACATATGGGGATATTTAATAGGCTTATCTTCTCCCTCAGTTACAGACAGAATTACCACCTTAGCTTGTTCTCCCAAATCAAACAAAGCCGGACAAACCAAATTACCGACATTTTCAATCATCACCACCGAATTAAGGGGCGGGTTCAATTGCTGTAAACTCCTATCAATCATAGAAGCTTCTAAATGGCAACCAGTGCCTGTATTAATTTGCACAACCTTACAGCCAGTTTCCTTAATTTTTTGGGCATCATTAACTGTTTCTTGGTCTCCTTCAATCACACTAATAGGTAACTGACTGTTTAAATCATTAATAGTCCGGGTTAAAAGAGTTGTTTTTCCCGAACCAGGAGAACTCATTAAATTTAACGCTAAAATATTTCGTCCTTTAAACCAGCCTCGATTTTGGGCTGCTATCAAATTATTTTTCGCTAAAATATCCTCTTCTAAAGATATGGTTGTACGATGGATTTTAGCGTGAACATGAGACACTTCATAATGATTATCATCATGACCATGGGTAATTGCAGTACCATCAGCTAAAGAGTGAGTGTGCTCATGGTGATTATATTCAAGTTTACCTCTGTCTAAATTGGTAATTGTGCTGTCAGCATCATCATAACAACCGCAGGTTACACACATAATTACTCTATTTCTATTTCTTTAATTTTCAGTTCTTCACCAGCTATGAAGTCCAATTGCACACTACCACAGCTACATATACCAAAAGGTTTATCTAAAGGTATTTCTGCACTGCATTCACGACATCGTGCTAAACCAGGAATTTCTCTAATTTCTAATATTGCTCCCACTAAAACTGTACCCTGAGTACAGATATCAAAACAAAATTTGATAGCTTCAGGCAAAATCGCTGAAAGTTTGCCAATTTCTAACACTACACGTTGAACTTTTCCCCCTTGGGCTTGTTCACTAACAATAGCTACAATATTTTGTGTAATTCCTAGTTCGTGCATAGTTATTATGAACATTACTTCTGGTAGTAACCCCGACCATGTGCTGTCCACAGTCTGTAATTGCAACTTTAGTAATATTTCTCCCTTAAGCTGTACTTCACATCCTCGGTATTCAACTCACCCAAAAGCCCAAATGTGGAAAACTTTATTAACTGCATTGTTAAGGATAATTAGTATAAGCTAGCAAAAGTAGGTAATATCAAGACTTTGGTTTATTGCCAAAAAAATTAACAGATTCTAGGTAATTGTTCACCTACTAACATATCCAGAATTCTTTCAGTACCAAAACCTGTGTGTAGTAACACAATACCCGGAGGTGAATCGATAACCTCCCCAATTATACAAGCATCTTTCCCCGCTGCATGTGACTTCATGGCTGATAAAACATTTTCTGCATGGTCACGTGCTACCACTACCACTAATTTACCTTCATTTGCAAAATACAAGGGATCTAACCCCAGTATTTCACAAATTCCTTGGACTTCTGGGCGCACAGGGATAGATTGTTCGTGGACACGAATACCTACATGAGAACTCTGGGCGAATTCATTTAAAACCGTAGCTAAACCGCCTCGTGTAGCATCGCGCATGGCGTGAACTTCAGGACATATACTGAGGATATTAGCAACTAAACTGTGCAACGGTTGACAGTCACTTTGTATATTAGTTTCCAATGCTAACTCTCCACGGGCAATTAAAATTGCTGCTCCATGATTTCCCAATTCGCCATTAATAATTACTACATCTCCCACCTGGATATTATAAGCTGAAACGTTAATCCCTGGAGAAATTACGCCAATACCTGTAGTATTAATAAACAGTTTATCAGCAGCACCACGATGAACAACTTTAGTATCACCTGTAATAATTTGTACATCAGCTTTTTGCGCGGATAGTTTTATACTATTAACAACACGCCGCAAAGTATCCACAGCTAAACCTTCTTCTAAAATAACACTACAAGAGAGATATAAAGGTTTAGCACCACTGACAGCTAAATCATTAACAGTACCATTAACTGCTAATTCACCAATATCACTACCTGGAAAAAATAAAGGGTCTACAACATAAGAGTCTGTAGTAAATGCTAATCTGTCTCCCTGTTGTATGAGACTAGCTAAATTTAAACTCGCTTGGTCTTCCAATGGTGAGAGAATTGGATTATCAAAATTATTCACAAAAATATCTTGAATCAAATCGCGCATAGCTTTACCGCCGCTACCGTGGGCCAGGGTAATATGAGTATCTCTGAGTTTACTAGCCCTGGTTTGTGCGACTTTTTTAAAAAGAGGATTTTGTGTTTTGTGGTGGGAATAAAAAGTCATATTTAAATGAATTGGTAATAATTACAGCACTTTTCAAATAAATAAAGTAGAAACCTTAATATCATAAATCTTGTGGCGTGGCCATCCTGGCCGTCCTTCTGTACCTACTCAGATAAAATGCGCTGTAATATTTCCACTGGCTATTTCTACGGTGATGAATGGCATATATTTTTTCTCCTAATTTGTCTGAGGAAAGTTAGGCATTACTTAGTTTTATTTAGATGAGGCTAGTTCTTGGGCTTTTTTACTAGTTGTAGAATGTCTGCCATATTTGTAATAGGCTGCACATGCACCTTCTGAAGAAACCATGCAGGTTCCTATAGGTGTTTCCGGTGTGCAAGCTGTAGCAAATACTTGACATTGCCAAGGTTTTAACACTCCTTTGAGAATTTCTCCACACTGACAGGCCTTATGGTCAGCTACTTTTAAATTAGGGAGAGTAAATTTCAATTCAGCATCAAATTGAGCATATTCAGGACGGATTTTTAAACCTGAATTAGGTATTTCACCCAAACCACGCCAATCAAAGTTTTCTCGCACTGTAAAAACTTGGTTTATGGCTTGCAATGCTACTGTGTTTCCACCAGGCTCTACTAATCTAGTATATTGATTTTCCACTTCGCAGCGATTTTCTATGAGCTGCTGTAATAGCATCCAAATTGATTGAAGTATATCTAAGGGTTCAAAACCAGAAACCACTATGGGCTTATGATATTTTTGGCAAATAAATTTATATGGTTCTGTACCAATTACCATACTGACATGACCAGGCCCAATAAATCCATCTAGTGGTAAATCGGGATTTTGTAGTAGGGTTTGGAGGGCGGGTATCACCAAGACGTGGTTAGAAAACATACTAAAGTTAGTGATGTTTTCCGCCGCTGCTTGCAAAATGGTCAAAGCGGTACTGGGGGCGGTGGTTTCAAAACCCAAGGCGAAAAAAACAATTTCTTTGTCTGGGTTCTCTCTAGCAATTTGCAAACTATCCAATGGAGAGTAAACCATGCGAATATCTGCACTTGTGGCTTTGGCTTGCAAAAGGCTGGTGTGAGAACCGGGAACTCGCATCGCGTCCCCAAACGTGGCTAAGATAACGTTATGATTTTGGGATATAGCGATGGCATCGTCTAATTTTCCCTTTGGCATGACGCACACTGGACACCCAGGGCCGTGTATCAGTTCTACATTGTGGGGGAGGATTTCTTCGATACCGTATCGAAATATGGAATGGGTATGTCCGCCGCATACTTCCATAATTTTCAGGGGTTTTTTGAGCTGGTGACAAAGCTTGGTGATTTGGTTGCTTAGAGCTAGCGCTTTTTCAGGTACTCGAAATTCGTCAACATATTTCATGGCGGGATTTTGGCTGGGTCTTAAGGTTTTTTGTCAGGAACAGCAAAGAGCGCAAAGTTCACGAAGCCAGAAAAAAGTTTTCTTTATTCATTTTTTCTTTGGACTGTTGCTAGTTCTTTGAGTAGTTGTAATGTTTCCACTGCTTGTTGTTCGTTAATACGATTCATGGCGAAGCCGACGTGTACTAGTACCCAATTTCCAATACATTTTTCTGGGGGATATTCTTCGTTAACTATACAAGCAATATTTACTTGGCGTTTAACTCCAGCAATGTTAACTATAGCTAGTTTATGGTTAATGTCGCTGATTTCTATGATTTGACCGGGGATACCTAAACACATTTTTGTTTTTTTTTCGTAACAAAGAATCACCCAAGCGTAAAAAATCAAGAGCAAGTCAAGAATTAGCAATTACTTGTGCAGCTGTAATCACTGCTTGTCCCAGTGATATATTGCCATCATTAGCAGGAACTAAGTGATGAGTTATTACATTGATTGCTAACTTTTCTAAACCCTGTTTAACTTGTCCTAATAAAATACAGTTTTGAAATACTCCTCCTGTTAATACAACGTGATTAATCAGATTTTCGTGACAAAGATGTTTAACTAAGTTAACAATAGTTTGAGCCAAACTGTGATGAAATTTTGTAGCTATTTCTGATGGAGAAGTCTGTTTTTGCAAGTCCTGAAGCAAGGCTTGCCACATTGGTTTTGAGTCTATATAGTAAATACTATCTAAAAAATTGATTTGAAAAGGATAAATAAGCATTTCTTTATGATTATTTAAGCTCCTAGGTTCCACTAAGGCTTCTAATGCCATTGCAGCTTCTCCTTCATAGCTCAATTCCTCTGGACAAATGCCCATAGCCCCAGCTACCGCATCAAATAATCTCCCTACAGATGAAGCTGGGGGGGAGTTAATTCCTTGTTTTACCAGTTGATTGAGTAAGTTTAATGGTTGTCGCCGTAAAAATTTGATAATTTCTAAATCACTGTATTTTGGTTGGCAATCATCCCAAATATTAGCGCTGAGTAAGTGGGCGTAGGTGTTACGCCAAGGCTGGATAACAGCTTTTTGACCGCCAATTAAAGGTACCGGTTTAAATGTTGCCAATTGTTGAAATTGACGATAATCTGCTAACAGAAATTCTCCTCCCCAAAATTTACCATCTTCCCCATAACCTAATCCATCTAAAGCAATACCTAATATCGGTGGCGAATTAATAGGAATACCATTTTCTGCCATACAAGCAGCAATATGGGCGTGATGATGCTGGATATAATGAAGTTTAATTTTATTAACAGATGCCAGTTCTTTACCAAGTTTTGTAGAAAGATATTCGGGATGTTTATCAATAGCGATGGCATCTGGTTGATGCTCAAATAAATTTAAATATAGATTCAGTGTATCTTGATAACCATGAAAAGCCGCAGCATTTTGTAAATCACCCAAATGTTGAGAAAGAATTGCTTGATGATCCCGCAATAGACAAAAGGTATTTTTTAACTCACTACCCATTGCTAAAATTGGCGTTACTTTCTCAAACCCCACAGGTAACTTAATCGCTTCTGGTGCGTACCCTCTAGCCCGGCGAATCATTTGTACTTGATGATTAATAACTCGTACAACTGAATCATCTACGCGATTAACAATATCCCGATTGTGTAAAAGAAAATAATCCGCTATGTGACCTAATTTTTCTCTGGCTTCTCCATTATCAATACATTGTGGTTCATCAGCAATATTACCGCTGGTTAACACAATCGGGCGATTCATGCGCCGCAGAATTAAATGATGTAAAGGAGTGTAAGGTAACATGAAACCCAGGGTATTTTGCCCCAGTGAAACCGAAGGCGCAATAGCAGACAGAGGTATTATCTCTTCATCTTCCTTCCGTAGTTCCTTTTTTTGTAACAATACAATAGGCCCGGCTGGACTTGCTAATAATTCTTCTTCCCTGGCGTTAATATTACAGTATTGTGCAATTATTGTTATATCCCGCGCCATTAAAGCCAAGGGTTTATGATAACGGCCCTTACGCTGACGTAGCTTCTGCACAGCAGCTTCTTGAGTTGCATCACAAGCTAGATGAATACCACCTAACCCTTTAATAGCCACAATCTCGCCTTTTTGCAACAAAGTACAAACAGCATCCACATCATCCACCATAGAAAACATCGAAGCCGTCACAGGCTTACCATCAGCTCGTTCCAACCAAGCTCTTGGCCCGCAACTATGACAACCTACAGGTTGAGCATGAAAACGCCGATTTTCTATATCGTGATATTCCTGTTGACATTCAGGACAAATAGTAAACGCAGACATACTGGTATTACATCTGTCGTAAGGAATGGCACGAATAATACTGAAGCGGGGGCCGCAATGAGTACAATTAGTAAAAGGGTAACGATAAAAGCGACTAAAAGGGTCAAAAATTTCTTGTTTACACTGGGGACAAATCCCAGCATCAGGGGGAATTTCTGTTGTTACAGAGTTACTAACACTATCAGAAATAACAAAATTATTAAAGTTAAATTCCCCTTGATAACTAGTCCTTGTTAATTCTTGAATTTTTGCCAAAGGTGGACATTCTTTATATAGTTTCTTCACAAAATCTGTTACAGCCGCCCGACTTCCAGAAACGCGAATTAATACACCTTCCCCATCATTAAAAACATCACCATATAACCCGCAAGCCTTAGCCAGACGATAAACAGTAGGACGAAATCCCACACCTTGAACAGTACCACGGACTCTAATTTCTTCCTTTACCACATCTTCCATTCTTCTTTACGTCTCTGTGCCTTTGGGTGAAAAAAAGCTTCTACTTAAACCGCCATAGCAAAACCCGATTATTTCCAGAGTCAGCAATTACCGCAGTATTACCACAAACCTTTACTCCATAACACCAGTTCAAACTATCTCGTTTAGGTAAACCAAAATTACGATTTTCACCTTTACTTTTAAAATTTATTTGTCCAGCCACACCTGTAGCTGGCAATGAAAACATATCAGCCACCCCACCCTGCAATAATAATAGTAACTCTGGCTTTCTCCACCCTAACAAACGAGAATTAGCCGTATCAGCCACCAATAACCAATCCTCTGTAGCACTTACACCATAAGGCATACTCATAGTCCTAGCAGTAGGAAAATACAAACCTTGATTCATTTCTACGCAATCAAAACTTTTTTGTCCTAGAACTACCGCACAAGGAGTGTTATTTTCTGTGGGTATTCCCTTCCAAATCATCACCCGGTTATTTCCAGCATCAGCCACAACTAAATTATTTGCCCAAACCGTAATATCATGACACCAACGCATACTCCCAGCCCCAGGAAAATCACCTCCATTTTCATGGCGAGATATCATATCTCTTTGCCCCAAAACTAAATCCGCAGGTTCACCATTTTCTGTGGGTAACTGATGCCAAATTAATAAACGACGATTTCCTGTATCAGCTACAAATAGCCTTCCTTGATAATAGAAAATACCATAAGGCCAGTACATACTATTAGCAGCAGCTTGTTGAGTTCCCCTATTTGGTTCATTCTCACTAAAATTACCTTGTCCTAATACCAAATCCGCTGGAACATGACTATCTTCTGGTACAGTTTTCCAGATCAATACCCGATGATTCCAAGCATCAGCCACGGCTAAACCTTGACCACAAGCACAAATTACCGTCGGTACACTAAAAGTATTTGCTCTTGGTGTACCTTTAGCATTTTGTCCCTCATCATAAAAATTCTCTTGTCCAATTACCCAATCAGCAGGTTGACTATCTGTGGTGGGTAAATTTCGCCATCCTAATAATCGATGATGTCCTGTATCCGATACCCACAACAGCCCCGTTGCGTCCATTAAACAAGCACCACGAGGGGCAAACATATTTATAGGACTAGGTGCTATGGGTATAGCTAATATATCTGCTGCAATAATATTACCTAAAATAACTTCCGCACCATGAGATGATAAAGGTAATAACTCTGAAGCAGGACTCAAATTGATGGGGATATTCATTAATTACACATCAACATTGAAAACTATTTAAAGTTATTGGTAGGCAAATATTCAATTAAATTGAATATTTAGGGAGTTGGACAAAAACTTTCTCCTTTCTAATTTGTACTGCATAAGACTGCAATGTAACATCGGCAATAGTTAAACACTCTCCGGTTTCTAAGTTATACTCAAATTTATGAGATGCACAAGACAGAATAGTATGATTTAATTTCCCCATATCTAAAGGAGTTCCTAAGTGTGGACAAGCATTGAGGTAGCAATTAACATTTACACCTTGACGATATAAAATTAAAGAATTCTTACCTACTTTACCTGTCAATATTCCAAAATCAGGAATTTGATCAATTGTTGTCACTTTCACCCAAGTAGCAGTATCCTCGGGCAAAAATAAACTGTTCACACTAGAGTGGTCAGTAAAACTATGATTAAGTGCAATAACTTGAGTAATTTCCGGACAATAATTTTTTATCGCCTGTTCCACACTTTGACTTAACGTCAAATTAGACGTTGGACAACTGCTACAAGTTCCAATTAATTTAACTTGTACTGTATCTGGTGCTTTAATTGCCACAAATTCCACATCGCCGTTATGGCTCTTTAACCCTGGGCGGACTTCTGCAAGTGCTGCTTGGACTCGTTCTATTAGTGGTAGTTGTGGTGGTTTAATTAGTTCGTGATACAGCAAAACTGAATATACTACGTCATCATCCACAGCCTGACCCAAAGCTGACATTGATTGTTGCTTTAAGGTTTTAATTAAATGTGTCAATGCTGCTTTATGTAAATCTTCAATCGCTCTTTTTAGTCCTACTGCTACACACCTCTGGCTTTCATCCCATTGGGATATAATTGCCTCAAATCGATTTATTTCTTCAACTAATTCTTCCAGCTTTGTCATTAGTCATTAGTCATTAGTCATTGGACATTAAAAATGCGTCAGTAATTACCAACCTACTAACAGCTTAGTCATATGACCATAGGTGCTTTCTCAATGAGTACATTCAGGAATATTAAGAATTCTGTACTTTGACTAATTACTTCATTTTGAAATCTTTGAGCAGAAATGGCATAACTGTACCTGTAATTAAACTAGATATTGTGATTGGTAAACAAAAGGGCAATTCAGTTTGGGACAATGATAGAAAAATAACTGTTCCAATAGCTGTACCAATCATAACTTGTTTAAAAAAATATACGGGGTTGCGTATGAGCTTCCCTTTGAGAAACAATTTGACAGCAAGCCATCCAATTTCTAGCATAATATTTCCTAATGATTTGTGAATAAATTGAGCAAAGCAAAACTTAAAATTAGGGCAGGAATTATACCAGCAGGTCCAAATAATGCCCCCAATGTTGCTGAAAATTCATAACCTATATCCTTTCCCGCCAACAGCATTCCCCCTATAGCGCCACCAATCATTGATAAGGCTGTTGCTATGAATATCCAGGTGAATTCTGTTGCTATATTCAAATCCCCAGATCCTAAAGTTGTGAGAAAATCTTTCATCCTACTTCTTGTTTTTAACTCCTAAATCATGAGAACAATGGAAAAAATGTCAAGTTAACCCGTAACCCTTCCCATTTCTGCTTGTACATCTTGTATTGCTTGTCCCACAGCTTCCGCTTGTTCTATTTGCTGATTTTCGCTAAAAATTGCCCAAGCTTCTTGATAGTAAGAATTTGCTTGCAAAAGGTTTTGAGCATTACCCGCTTCTGGTTTTTTTGGGTTGTCCGGTAAGTTGAATAAAGCGTTAGCTTTGTTAGAAATGGTGTTAGCGTATTCTAAGGGTGTATCTCTGGGGTTACGCACTTTTAACGCTTCGTCGTAAGCTGCCATCGCTCGTAAGTTATTATCTACAGGATGGGAACTGACTAAATATTGCAAAGCATTACCCAAGTTGTTTTGTAACATCGCATATTCCCTGGGATGCTCAATTAAGTTAATATGCTTTAATGCCACTTCAAAGGATTGCACTGCTAAACCTTGGCGCAAGTATTCCCGTTCCGATGCCATAGGCATGGACAGATAAGCAATGGCAATATTATTGTATAAAATTGCGTATTCTTGTGGGTAATCTTTCCAGGTAAACACCTGCAAAGCCTCGTGATAAGCTTTGATGCTGTCCGTAATTCGTGCCAGATTAAATGGCACCAAACACTGCAACACCAACCCATAATTCATCTGTGCCTCTGCTAGTTCCTCTGGCAAGGCTAATTGTTGTAAAATTGGCAAAGCTTCTTCATAGCTGCCTTTGGCTTGCAGTAAAAGTTGGGAACCTTCTTCAGGTATAGTTTGTAACGTTCCTGCCATCCCCACCAAAGCCCGTGCTTGCAATAAGGGATAATCCTCACCGCACATTTGATACGCCCGATAGTATAGCCCCACTGCATACCGCAAATCTTGGCTAGTTTTGGGCTGCTTATGAAAGCCTTGAGCCATGTCTATCAGCATTTGAATTTTTTCTGCTGGCGTCGCTGACTCTGATGCTATTGCTGCTATAGCAGCTTTCACTGCTGAATCTGTAATGCTGGGGTTCATAACTGCCTTGATTTGGTCAACGCCCATAGGTGGGTTTATTAACTAAGTCGATTTACGCAGATGTTGAATCCCATTTCCCTATACCCTTGTCAAGACCTTATTGATCTCGTCTTGCCAAATTGTGTAAATCAGTTTCTTCACTATAGAACAATCTATTTATAAAATTCTAGGGGGAAATTGCTAATATTTATCTTACCTTTAAATACTTGCAAGATTTAATAGCTATTTTCGCCTTGTTAATTAGGAGTATAAATTGCGATTTGGACAAAGATACTATTAATAATTAATTTTTATTTAATAACTAAAAATCTATTAAAAAACTAGACTATACTATTTAATAAATATTGATAAACAGGTGATACCCTACAAGTAATATCACCTACATCAGACATAATTAACAATAGAAAACCCTGTAGGTAATGACTAACGTACTATGGCTACAAGGTGGTGCATGTTCAGGCAACACCATGTCATTTCTAAACGCTGAAGAGCCCACAGTCTGTGATTTAATTGCCGACTTTGGCATCAAGGTACTTTGGCATCCATCTTTGGGATTGGAAATCGGTAATAACTTGCAAACCATGCTGCGGGATTGTATTTCCGGTAAGATTTCCTTAGATATTTTAGTCTTTGAAGGCAGTGTAGTTAATGCCCCCAACGGCACTGGTCAATGGAATCGCTTCGCTGACCGCCCCATGAAAGATTGGTTAACTGACTTGTCCCAAGCGGCTAAATTCATTGTAGCCGTGGGAGACTGTGCCACATGGGGAGGAATCCCAGCAATGTCACCCAATCCCAGCGAGTCAAAGGGCTTACAATTTCTCAAGGGTGAAAAAGGCGGGTTTTTAGGCAAAGATTTTATCTCTAAAGGCGGATTACCCGTAATTAATATTCCCGGATGTCCCGCCCATCCCGATTGGATCACCCAGATATTAGTGGCCATCGCCACTGGACGCATAGTGGATATTGCCTTAGATGAATTGCATCGTCCTCAAACTTTTTTCAACACCTACACCCAAACAGGCTGTACCCGTAACGTTCACTTTGCCTACAAAGCATCAACTGGGGAATTTGGTCAACGTAAAGGTTGCTTATTTTATGACTTGGGTTGTCGTGGCCCCATGACACATTCATCCTGCAACCGCATTTTGTGGAACCGTGTTTCTTCCAAAACCCGCATTGGGATGCCTTGTTTAGGTTGTACAGAACCAGAGTTTCCCTTCTTTGACCTCCAACCAGGAACAGTATTTAAAACCCAAACAGTAATGGGGGTTCCCAAAGAATTACCCCCAGGAGTCAAACAAAAACACTATGCAGTATTGACAATGGCAGCCAAAGATGCTATGCCCCTTTGGGCAGAAGAAGACTTTTTCACAGTTTAGGGAATGGGAATTGGGGAACAGAAATTTGGTTTTTTCTATCCCTCTACTTCCCACTCCCCTAATTACTTAAAGGAGAGGAGAATGACTATTCAAACGCTGGATATTTCCCCTGTTGGTAGAGTTGAGGGCGATTTAGATGTTCGTGTCGATATCGAAGACGGCCGGGTAATTAACGCCTGGACACACGCGGAACTCTTCCGGGGATTTGAAATTATACTCCGAGGTAAAGACCCCCAAGCCGGATTAATTGTCACACCCCGCATTTGTGGTATATGCGGCGGTTCACATCTAACCAGTGCATCTTGGGCATTAGATACACTCTGGGGTACAGAAGTTCCTCGTAATGCGATTTTGGCCAGAAATTTAGGTCAAATTCTCGAAACAATGCAAAGTATTCCTCGGTACTTTTATGGATTGTTTGCCATTGATTTGACAAATAAAAATTATCGTAGTAGTCGCTTTTATGAAGAAGCCTGTCGCAGATTTGCTGCTTTTACCGGCAAGTCCTACGAAATCGGCATCACAATTTCCGCCAAACCTGTAGAAATTTATGCCCTCTTTGGCGGCCAGTGGCCTCATTCTAGTTACATGGTTCCTGGTGGTGTGATGTGCGCCCCCACCCTTACAGATATTACCCGGGCTTGGGCAATTTTGGAATACTTCCGCACCAATTGGTTAGAACCAGTGTGGTTGGGTTGTTCTCTAGAACGTTATGAACAAATTCGCACCTATAATGATTTTATGGCCTGGTTGGATGAACACCGCCATCATCGTGAATCAGATTTGGGTTTTTATTGGCGCATGGGTTTAGATATCGGTCTGGATAGATATGGAGCCGGTGTTGGTAAATACGTAACTTGGGGATATTTAGCCCATGAGGACAAATACCAAAACCCCACTATCCCAGGACGCAATGCTGCCATGATTATGAAAAGTGGTGTGTATGACAGTTTCACTGATACTCACACTTTGATGGATCAATCCTTACTCCGTGAGAATACAACTCATTCTTGGTACGATGAAGGTACAGCAGATATTCACCCAAGCCATCGCACCACTAAACCCACAGTGAATAATACTAAAGATTTTCAAAATGCCTATTCTTGGGCAACTGCTGTACTTCACAAAGACTTCGGACGCTTAGAAGCAGGCCCCTTAGCCCGGCAATTAGTAGCTGGTGGAAATCACGGAGAACCTTGGCAACACCACGATAGTTTGATTTTGGATGCTTTTAAGCACATGGCTGGTGCCAATGTTCACTTGCGTCAGCTCGCACGACTTCATGAAATTGTAAAACTATATCGCCAAGCTGAACACTGCTTGCGGGAGTTTAAATTAAATGACCCCTGGTATATAAAACCCACAGAAAAAGACGGTCAGGGTTGGGGTGCAACAGAAGCGGCACGGGGTGCCTTGTCTCATTGGATTGAGGTAGAGGGGGGTAAGATTAAAAATTACCAAGTCATCACTCCCGGTACTTGGAATATCGGCCCCCGTGACGGCGAGGGTAAACCCGGCCCCGTTGAACAAGCTTTAATAGGAACACCTATCTACGATTCCACTGACCCTGTGGAAGTTGGTCACGTGGCCCGCTCCTTTGATTCTTGTTTGGTGTGTACTGTTCACGCCCATGATGCCAAAACTGGTGAGGAATTGGCGCGTTTTCGTACTGCTTAATTTAGTGAACAGTTACAGCACTTTTCAAGTAAATAAAGTACAAACCTTAATATCACAAATCTTGTGGGGTGGGCAGCAAAGCCCGCCCTTCTGTACCTACTCAGATAAAATACACTGTATATGTGTGAGGGGTGGGGAAAAGGGAAAAGTCATCAGTCAATAAATCAACATCGTATCGCTGTAACATTGATTTATACACTTCATTTTTACCACACTATTTTGTAAATTTGTAGTCTGATTATTTGTTTTCAACTCGTAGCTTAACATACTAAAACTAAGATAAATAATGCATTAGGCTAGCTATGATGCACCTCAAAAAAAATCAATTTACACCGTAAGCCTGTGCCTGATATAGCCCTACATAAATATCTCCCTCGCCTTCCTGAAGCAGCACTGCAAGAATTTATAGAATGGTGTGTTTTAGAGCAGGCAAAAGCAGCAGAATGTAATTTTACTCCAGACCAAAGTAAGTTGAATAACTTGCCTCCGACCGAGTATATTCCTAAGCTGATTGATCAGTTTATGAAGGTTAAACCAGACCCCATTAAAGCAGGTTTAGTAGCTGCCATCGCTGGTAAAGAGGCTGACAAACACGGTTTATCTGGTTTAGCAGTTGTAGCCGACTTTGTAGCACTTTATGTCAAGTACTTAATTCCTAAAGATGGCAATACTCCAGAACAAGCAGAAATGATTTTAACCGACGCATCAAAAAAGCAGTGTGAAAAATTTATGGAAATTGCTCACAAATATGGTGTAAAGTTTTAGCCAGATACCAAGGTTTGTCTATTTAAATAGACAAACCCCCTACAAATAAGCTTATTAGTTAAACTCGCAATTCTTGGAATTTAAAAATCCTCCCCATGGGCTAACCTGATTATTCCAAAATTTCTTGATTGACTTCAAATAAATTTGGATTACGTGGATCAACAGTTACTCTTAACCAATGAACATTGGGAGATCCAAAAGTCTCAACACGGGTAAAATTGGGGATAATCCTGCCCAATGAATTGTTTAGAGGTTTATCAATACGAAAGTAATGACTATCTCCATGTACCAGCATCACTGGCTTGTTGTAGTCTTCTAATTCAACTTTTAAGGCATCAATAAAATCCTTAAAACCATTATTTTCAGCATTTGCAGCTACTCTAAAATCATCGGGGTTAGCATGGATAACAATCACCATACCTAAATTATCATTGTTTTTAGCAATGACAAATGATTCCCTTAACCAAGCTAAATTAGCATCGTTACGTTCGGCATACTCAACATCATTTTCTGCATTACGCCCCAGGTTGTTGTTACTACCAACAACATGAATACCAGTAAAGAAAACATCACCATGAGTCCAGTGAAGGTTTTCACGAAACTTACTGTAAACAGGATTATTACTTTGACGGTTGAGTGTAATTTTTCTGCGTCCAAAGCTGACATTTCCAGGTGTGAACATGGAGCGTAATTTTTCTAAGCGCTCAATAGGATCATATCCACCCGCAGCCGTACGATGACAATCTGTCCACTCATTATCACCAAATATATAAATCAGGGGATATCTAAATTCTTGGAACGACTCTAATCTATCTGCAAACAACTCATCCGAGCAAAGACTAGAACCGCTCTTAAAGTCCCCATCGTGAATGACAAAATGCACCCGAGATTTATTAATATCTGTAATGAGCTTTTCATACTCCACTTCTTGCCGCTCATCATAGGGTATATCCCCAATTAAAGCAAAGTCGAAGCGTTTGGGACTGTAAGTGCTAGTGTGAGACCCTATTTGTGCATTGGTGGGACTAACCAAACTGACAGAGACACCAAATAAACAAAAGGGAATCAGGGTGGTGAGTAGCTGTTTAAATTTCATATGGTGGGCTTTTCGTTTATAAACAATTGACTCCACACTAATAGCCCCGGATTAAGATCATCTTAAGCATATGTTTAGCAAATATTAAAATATTAAATTATACACCCATGCCATCATGCTAACTATAATTGGTTGCGGTAACCTCAACCGCAGTGACGACGCTGTGGGGGTAATTATTGCCCAAAGGCTACAACAATATCTAGCTCAAAATCCCCATCCTGACGTGCAAGTTTTTGACTGTGGAACCGCAGGGATGGAGGTAATGTTCCAAGCCAGAGGTAGTAAAGCTTTAATAATTATTGATGCCAGTTCCACAGGTTCGGAACCTGGTGCTATATTTAAAGTCCCAGGCAAAGAACTAGAAGCTTTACCAGAACCCAGTTATAACTTACATAATTTTCGCTGGGACCATGCTTTAGCCGCTGGACGGAAAATCTTTGCCAATAACTTTCCCCAACAGGTAACAGTCTACCTAATTGAAGCCGCAAGTCTTGATTTGGGGCTTCAACTAAGTCCCGTAGTTCAACATTCCGCCGATTTAGTTTTTAAACAATTAACCACACTCATTAGCCAGTAAACCCAATTACAAATCATCACGCCCAATCACGATAAACAGACAGTTCATCTACCCTCATTTCAAAGGGTACACCTTGACTATCTGGGGGACAAACACGGATTTTAGCACTGCTGATAATAGAGTTCAGCAAAGTTCCCATTGGTACAATTTGTTGTAAAACACGCCAATTAGTAACTTGGTCAGGACATTCAATTACCAATGTCATCCCATTAGCCCGGGTTGTGACGTACCAGCGACAGTTAGATAGTAAGTTTTGAATGGTACGATTGCACCCCTCATAAAAATACCTACTAATGGAATCTTCTAATTGTTGCCGCAGTATAATATCTGCTGATGTGGGTTGCATAGGATGAAAATCATCACTATTAAAATAAAACTTCTTGTTAGCCATCTGCCTTTATGATCCTAGTTATTTCCCAATAGCCATTCCATAGAGGATATCTTTGTTGGTTTGTAATAATTCTTGGGTTTCGTCATCGTAATAAGCACCAATTCCACTACAATTAATTCCCAAATAATTGCTCACCAAATAAATTCTTTGTCCTAGAAAACCAGCTAATTGCATAGCAGTTTGATAATTTACATAGTCAGAAACAAAGAACAAAGTTACAGCACAATCTCCAGCCATCCCTTGATTTACACATAAGTAACTTGTCTTTTCCGCGAAATTACCTGCTGTGAGCAGATGCGTACCTTTATATATTCCAGGTAATATCCCTTCAACTCGATGCACAACACAGTAAATTTGGATTTCCTCAAAATGCTGTGTTGGTATTGGTTGTTCTATTTGTCGCCAAATATATACATAATCTTCTTGAGAAATAAACTGTTTCCGGAAACGTCTAATTGAACGTCTATTCCAAACAGTTTGATAAAATTGATCTTTGTTGAAGTGAAACTGTGGCCGTTGTAGTGGCTGTGCTAGGCTTTGTTGCACAGCTGTTACTTGATAGCTATGCTCAATGAATTGGTTAGCTTCAAAATAATCAGTACCACAGACAAAAGGAACTTTGAGTCTTAAACCTCTTACAGGTTTGTCTAGCACCTCACCTGAAATTACCCCACCAGTGATAAACTCTTTATTTTCAAAGCCTAAAACTGTATTGAGGGCAAGTTTATCAAAGTCGAAGATCAGTTGTATATCTTGGTTATAGAGATAAGCTGATGCTGCAATCGCGCCTAAATGATGACCGCTATCTAAAAAGCAATATCTTAGGCTCCTATCCTGATATTTCCAGCTAGACCTATAATAAACACAACTAATTAAAAAAATGCATCCTCTGATACTTTTTCCCGGTATAATATGATTTTCTAATCCATCATCAATTAATTCATATATAAGAGTTAGACAATTATTCTCAACTTCTAGATGATAGATACCATCTACTATTTCTGATATCCCGCGAATTTGTACATAAAGTTCTGTAGGATATAAAGCACCTGCTGATGGATTTACCCGTAGTTTGTGGTGCACATCTTTATATACCTTTTCTAGGGTAACTGCACTGGTTAACCAAATAAACCCATGAAGAGAATTATTGAGATTTAATTTCACCCGACGGTAAAATTTTGGATAGACTTTAAATGCAGTTGGCTGTGTTCCATGGTCTACATAATTAGGGTTAATCTGTACAGAGAGATAAGAATGCTTGGTAGCATCGTGGTAAGCTACTTCTGAATTATTACGTTTCGGCATTTTTCAGCAACCTTAAAATTTCTATATTGCTAGCAAAATCTATTGCTCTATAATCATCTAAATTTCTGAGATTTAAGTTAGGTTTATGTTGTAGCAGTAATTTAGCAACACCTGTCTTTCCTGCTGAAGCTGCATACATTAAAACAGTTGTACCGTTATCATTTTGATTATCAATATTGATTTTGGCACCAAGCAACAAGCTAATTAACTCATAATGATTACCGAAACAGCCAAACCACAAGGCATTATTATTCTCATTATTTTTAGCATTAATATTTGCGCCTAAATCAATCAGTTCTTTGACAACTCCATAGACTCCCTCTCTAGTAGCCGTCATTAAAGCTGTGTCGCCATTTTTGCCTGGTTGATTTAAATTTTCGGGATTGTAGCCCTTTGCTATCAGCCATTCCTTGGTGATTTCACTCAACTTTTGCTTTTTGATCTGATTCATAACTAATCCTTAATACTCGTAAATTGACTCAACAAGATGAATAATAGGTTATACCCACTATTCATCAACTAAAGATTATCGACTTCGTAATGATTACAGTACTGACAATCCTCGCTATTAATTAGTAGCTTGAAACATTCCATTACAGAAGTAGGTTAATACTAAAATAATACTTACCCAGACCTTCGTTATTTTATCCTGGACCCTATCTTACCTTCTGCCTAATTTTGAGCATCACCAGAATAAAGATATAAATATCTTCCGTAACCCCATAACCGCTTTTTATTGGAGTTTAAGTTCACTGACAACAATTTAGCTTACTTATATATTATCATTCTGATAAGTTTAAATTATGAATCATTTATAAAGATGCCAACACATCTTAGTTGAATTGGCTAAATAAAAAATTAAAATGCAGCTAAAACTACAATTACAGCAGTTTTCAAGTAAATAAACTACAAACCTTAATATCATAAATCTTGTGGGGCGGGTAGGATGCCCGCCCTTCTGTACCTACTCAGATAAAATACGCTGTAAATTTCAAAAATATGCAGTTCTGCTGTAACTTGAATTTAAATATGGTTAACTAATGTTAAAAATTCCCTAAAAATATGTTAAATTTTATATGTTCGGTTCTAGTAGAAATCAACTATTAGAAGCAACAGGGAAAGTCCGGTGTAAGTCCAGCACTGTCCCGCAGCTGTAAACCAATTTTAATTTTTAATTTGAGATTGAAATTTAAAATTGTGTAAGTCAGAATCCCCACCCATAGAAAAGTAAATTTAGCCAAAATCTACGAGGTACAGATGACAGCAGAACATAGAATATTTGTTTGTACCACTTGTGCCAGTAAGTGGGAAAATGGTAAGCGTGTTGGTGAAAGTGGTGGAGAACAGCTTCTTAAACAATTGCAACTAGATTATTTTAATTGGGAGTTGAATACAGAATTTGTCATTCAACCAGTGCAATGTATGAGCGCTTGTAATCGTTCTTGTGTTGTTGCCTTTGCTTCACCCAACAAATCTACGTATCTTTTTGGCGACATTTCTTCTGATTTATCAACTACAGAACTTGCTGGTATATTCCAGTGTGCAGGTAAATATTATGCACACCCACAAGGTTCATTACCTTGGAGTGAACGTCCACAACCACTCAAAAAAGGAATTTTGGCAAGTATTCCACCAGTACCTGTGCCCTCCGCCATAAAATCTACTTAGTTAGGAGTCTGTAGCTAACACTACTATATTCTAACCACATTGTAGCAGTTGGCGGTAAATATTTTTAACATGGTGTCAAATGTTAACTTGTTAATTTTTCAAATCAATTTTGTTAGCAAGAAATTTTCCAGCAATTTTATCTGATTAAAATCAGCATAAAAGATGAAGGATATAATTGCTCCTTCATCCTTAATTAAAGATTGCTAAGAGTAGCGATGAAAATCAAATTTTACACAAGATATGGTTCTTGATGGGTTTTAATTGTGCAATTAGACCGGGGATAAGTAACGCAAAGGAGAGCGAATCCTTTAGACATTTGGTCGTCATCTAAAAAGATTTGATCAGATTGATCAACTTCACCTTCCACTACTTTTCCCACACAACTTGAGCAAGAACCTGAATGACAAGAGAAAGGCAATTCAATACCATTTTCTTCTGCTGCGTCTAAAATGGTAGTCTCTTCATCAACTTCAATTGTGGTGTCGATATCTTGCTTTTTGTTGATTAATCTAACTTGGTAGCTTGCCATTTTCCGATTCTCCTCAAAAATTATAATACAATTGGATCGGTTACTCGAAGTTTATTTAGTCAAATCAAAACTTCGAGAAGCAGCCCAGAAGACTATACTGCGTTGATAGATTTCTCCTGGCTGTAGGGTATGTCCCAATTACTATGGGCTTCATCAACTTGCCTCTGGGACAAAGGTTGTAGATGGGCAAATGTCCGTTATTTCCCAGGAAAGCAATGAAAGTCTATTTCTGACTAACAGAACTTCAGAAAAACTCCACACAAGTGTCTTTCTCAATCCTCCAAACATTCAACTACCTGCAAGGTACACCCGTGGGTGTGCCATCGTCTGTTTTGAAAGATTTTCCGCAACCGCAGGTATCACTTGCATTGGGGTTAGTGAACTTAAAGCCACTTTCCATCACACCCTCTACAAAGTCGATCACAACCCCATCTAATAACGGCGCACTTTTGGCATCAACGTAAATCAGCACATTACCTTGCTGAATTACCAAATCATCTGATTGTGGTTTGCTGGTGAACTCTAGTCCGTATTCATAGCCACTACAACCACCACTTTTTACAGATACACGGATACCTTTTTTAGCCTCATTATTATCAGAGGTTGAACCTCGTAAAAATGCCCGCAGACGAAATTCTGCTTTTTCTGTTAACTTAACAGCCATTAGGTCTCCTGATTTGTGGCGATGAAGTTCTGCTGATTTTGAGTGTGGGAATGTTTGTTAGTTAACTAGGTTGTACAATTGCTTGTAGCTTCTACAGAAGGAGATTGTCCGTACCTCCAGGGCGCTGTGTTACCGCATACAGGGCAAGCGCGATCGCGCTGAGAACGACGCTTGGCGAATTCCATCCGATTCAAGTCAATTGTCAACAACTGGGACAATAAAGGTTGACTGAACCCAGTAATCAGCTTAATTGCCTCCAACGCTGTCAAACAAGCTAGTGTCCCAGATACAGCCCCCAGAACTGCAAAAGCACGTCGATCCCATTCAGGCTTTTCTGGAAACAGACAAGATAAACAAGGAGTCACACCAGGAATAATCGTAGTCAGGTAAGCCTCCATCCCATCCATTGCAGCTTCCACCATTGGTTTACGCCAACGCACACAAGCTTCATTCAGCAAGTTACGTTCCGTAAAATTGTGGGCGCAGTCCAGGGCCATATCAGCCGGTTGTACCAGGGAGTCTACATTTTCCGGGGTGATGTAATCATGAACTACTTCCACTTGGATATCAGGATTGATACCTTGGAGAGTTTCTTTAGCCTTGAATACCCTTGGTTTACCCACCCAATCATCAGTCATTAAAATCTGACGATTCATATCATCTAACCGCAAGTTACCACCCCGCACTAGGATTAGTCGCCCAACGCCCGCTACTGCTAAGTAAAGCGCCGCCGTACCACCTAATCCCCCCACACCCGTTACCAGAACCGTCGCTGACTTCAGGCGTTTTTGAGCTAGTTCGCCAAAGCTTGGCAGCATCATTTGGCGACTATAGCGTTCTAATTCGGTAGGCGTTAGGTTGATCACTTTTTACCTCCTAATCAGAAGTGATTTCTGTCAGCGTAACTACATTCTTCGGTTTCTCTTTAAATACCTTGAACAGCTTTTGTTCATGGGGTGTTGATTCCAGAAAAACATCATAAGCTTTTTGCAAAGCCAATGCATATTGAGCAAGTTTTTCTTCTGGAGTTAAATGAAGAGACATTTCATCAATTTCTGCCATATTTTGAGAAAACTTCTTCAAAATATGCAAACGATTGACATTCACAATTTGTTGGTCGTAGGGTAAATTAAAAAAATCAAAAAACTCTTCTGCATCTACGAGGTTTTTGAACTCATTAATATTTGTACTCATTGGGAACTCTCCATTATTTTTAGCTGTTGCTTCAGTTCATCCAGCTGTTGATAAACTTGATAAGTCCCAGCTGCCACATCCATAAGTGTTTTGTAATCTGTGGGCAAACCTTCTGCTAAATCATGCAGATCCATTTTCATTTGACCTGCTTTACTATTGAGCCGCTTGATCTTGTTTTTAAGTTCTTCAATATCTGTTGTACTCACTTGCCTCATTGACTACTCCTTGTTATGTGCAGAAAAATTCCAACAAACACCTTTGTGTCTATTACTTATTGTTGACAAAATCATTCTGACCACAAAGACACTAAGACACAAATCTAAATTAACTTTTGCAGCGAGTTTAAAGTTTGCCTACTTCAGGATAAGTTTTGCCCAACTCAACACCTTTTGTAACATAACTTTCTCCCTCTTCTGCTAATTTTTCGAGGGAGTCAAAACCAAATCGATGAGCATCACGTAAGGTTTTTTTAGTAAGCAAGAGACGACCAGAAAAAATCAATGCCCAGCCAAATCCTTCATGGCTTAAGTCTAATACTACCTGAGAAATTAAACCTGTTTCTTGTTCTATCCGAGCAGCTACAGCCCGAAAAAATGACATAATCCGTGCTTGAGTAATTGCATCAACTTCACCCTCCAGAGAAATTTCCCGTTTCTTTTGTTTGGTAACTACAAATGGTTTCAGTATTAGTTCATCAGACCAATTCCGATAAACTCCATAGGTATCTTGTCCGCGAATTTGTTGTACTAATGTCTTGAGAAAAGGAAAGTTCAAGACTACTGTATCTGTGCTGCCGTTCACACTATTATTTGTACTCATACCGTGGCTTAAAGTTAAAATCAATCTGCAAAGTTGGGAGTAGTTTGTCTTAATGCTTTCCGTAACCAAGGTGGAGGATTACCTTTGAGAGTTTGCACAAGTTTAGTGAGAACTTCACTAATTTCTTCAGCTTCTGATTTAGCTTTAACCGGAGTTACACCTTTCTTAATTAAACGGGCGGCGGCGCTACCACCAATTGCGGCCACATAAACGATGGTACAATCAACTAAAGCATCAAGTTTGGGAGTGATTTTATCTTCATTCCCATCTTCTTTAAGGTCACCGTCAAACTTCAAAGTTTCTAGAAATTGATATCCCTCGTCAGAGATTTCATAAACATCAATTTCTCTTGCCCAGCCGAAGTGAGCATTAATATGAACTCGGTCACTTGTGGTAAAGGCAATTTTCATTCTGTTTTCCTGGATGGGGAATTGAGTATTAGGTATGGAGAAAAAATTGATTCTGATTACTCAGATACCAGTTGCCATAAATGTTTAACTCTCTTTTCTTCCGCTTCTAAAAAGAGGTTACCGATACCAAATAGAAGTTCCATTGTGCCTCGATAGCCAACTTTAGTGAAGTATCCATTACCTAAACGGTCGTAAATGGGAATACCCAAACGATAAAGAGGAATACAAAGACCTTTGGCCATGGCACGTAAATTAGAATTACCAATCAATAAATCAGACCCAACTGCTAGTTGCTCAAAGTCATCTAAATCACCAATGGTGACACTTTTAACAGGGAGTTTTTCTAACAGAGGCGATCGCGTGGTAGTCACAGCCCCATGAATTTGAGTCCCCATGGATTGCAAAAAGTTAACCATTGACCATAACAAATCAGGTTCTAAGGCCAAAGAAACTCGCTTTGCACTAAAGTAAAAATGAGTATCTAGCATGGCATCTTGCAACTGGCGACGTTGGTGGCAATATTTTTGCGGTACGCTGTTGCTGCTGAGAATGGATAATGCTTGCAAAAACTCATCTACAGGTTCCAAGCCAGTTAGTTCCCCAAACACTTCATAGGGGATGTTAAATCGGTCTTCTAGGATTTTGGCTGCGGGGCGCATACTTTCCCCCAAAGCGATGGTAAAGGCGGAACTACCTATGTCTCGTAGCTGTTTTAAGGTGGTACCACTGGCTGTAATGGCACTATAGCCATCTTCTAAATGACCATCCAGGGAAGCGCCTAGGTCAGGTAAAACAATTGGTACCAAGCCAAAGGCACTCACCATCTCCCTGATTTCCTGTACATCCCCCGGAGTCAGAGAGGAACCAGCCAAAATTGTGACTTGCTCGGTTCTAATACCACCAGGTTTAGGAATTTCCCTGACTATACTTTCCACAGCCGTAGCAAAGCCATCTTGCAGCGCACCTTTAAAATCCGGGGTAGGAGCAAATACAATGGGTAAGTGATTTAATTCAGGATGGCGATGGCGGATATCCTTGAGAAAACCCTCAAGATCATCTCCTCTAGTTTCCGTTAGCCCCGTGCTACATAGACCAATAATTTCCGGTTGTACCTTCTCCACTAGGGTGAGAATAGCCTGTTCCACATTATCTTCACCACCCAAAATAGTGGTGACTTCAGTCATGGCTGTAGTGGCTAAGGGAATAGCTTCCCGAAAATGCCGTACAAGCACGACTTTGGCGAAGGCAGTACAACCTTGGGAACCGTGGAACAGGGGTATCATCCCCTTTAATCCCAAAAAGGCTAAAGATGCCCCCAAAGCCTGACTTTGCTTGAGAGGATTAACTGTAAGTGCTTTATTGGGAAGATTAACAATGGCCATTGCATTAATACCTATGTGTATCGGGATTGGGGATTTGGGAATAGGCAGTGGGTAGTAGGGAGTTGGGAGTAACTATTCTTCCTCATCCTCCTCATATTTGTTGTCTCCCCTAAACCTCAGTGTCTTCCCAAGGAGCAGGCCTACGTATTTGTTCCCAAATTGGGCTATAAAGAGCTTCATACAATTCCCGTGCCATCTCCACCATACCCAGATAACCTGCATAAGGATGGTGGCGTTCTTGGTTAATATCCAGGAAAGGAATCCGGGCTTTCAGGGCAGTATATTGGTTACGACCACCAGCAATCAACATATCAGCGCCGGTGTCCTTGACCAGCTTTAACAATTCTTTGGCGTTGCCCTTCTCCATCATGATGCCCTCCTGACCAATCAATTTCTTGATGCGGGCTTTATCTTCCTCTGTACTTTTTCTCGTACTGGTAGCAACAACTTCTATTCCCAAATCCTTAGCTGCGGAGATAATCGACCAACTCTTAACACCACCAGTATACAACACAACCCGCTTACCTTTCAGTCGAGCGCGATAGGGAGCCAACGCTAAATCAAGAACCGCAGTTTCTTCGGCAATCAACTTTTCTGTGCGTTCTTGTAAATCAGCATCACCCAATTGAGCAGCAATGTTCCGTAGACAACGATTCATATCATCGATGCCATAAAAAGACTCTTCAATGTAAGGAATGTTGTAGCGTTCCTCCATCTTTCTTGCCATGTTCAGCAAAGCTCGTGAGCAGATCATGACATTGAGCTTGGCACGGTGGGCGTAACGAACCTCGTTATAGCGAGCATCCCCTGTTATTTTGGATAAAACACGAATGCCTAATTTTTCTAGCAGTGGTGTAACTCCCCACATTTCTCCGGCGATGTTGTACTCACCGATTAAGTTAATATCATAAGGCGTAGTTGTTTCGGGTTCTGCTGTACCAACTACATATTCTAGTAAAGCTTCTCCACCAAAACGGTTGCCTAAATTCTTACTGCCAATAAATCCCGGAGCAATGACAGGAATCACCGGAGTGGCAATTATTTCAGCGGCCGCCTTGCACACAGCCTCCATATCATCGCCAATCAAAGCAGTTACACAGGTAGCATAGACAAAAATTGCCGTCGGCTTGTAACGTTCTTGCAGTTCTAGAATTGCCTTATAGAGCTTTTTTTCACCCCCAAAAATGACATCATTCTCACTTAAGTCCGTAGTAAACCCCATCTTGTAGAGTTGGGGGCCAGAGGATAGACTACCACGACTACCCCAAGAATTGCCAGCACAAGCAATGGGTCCGTGGACTAAGTGAGCTGCATCAGTAATTGGCACTAGGGCAATCATTGCACCATCAAAAGCACAGCCTCCTTGAGCAGCTCCTGGTTGAGCTTGTTGGGTGCAAGATTTATTTTTCTTTTCCCCCTGTTTTTGTTGATTATGTTCACATCCTGACTCACTGAGCAGCTCGTTGATTTTACCTTGGGTACTTTTCATCTCTCTTCTCTTGCTGGATCGACAGTGTTCATATCATTTATCAGCTATTAGCCTATTGACTATTCACTGAGCAATACACTTCCTGCAAAAATCTTATTTATTCCACATTCACAGAGAGAATTCATCAATGTAATTCTGTGGTTAATTTTTTATAAAATTGACTTTTGCAAGATAGTTTATGTGTAATAAATAGAGACAACTCTCTAACAAATGTATTTCGTAATATCCTCTCCACACTCATCAGCTAGATAAGATAAAGCACGAAAACGCATCCCCACAAATTCGTCATATAAGGGATTGAGTTTACACAGTGCTGGAATATGAAAATTCCGCCCAAATAAACTGATGTTGCGCTCAAAGGGACAACAACAGGGAATTAATTGACAAATTACATGAGCAAGGCGGGCATCTTTAATTGAAATTCTATTCAGCCAACTACGCAAAGGATTGAGCCAATTATTCCAGCAACCTGATTTTCGATTGTTAGGTGGATGATAACCAGGATGAGAGTGAGTATGATTGATAGTTTCCATAGTAGATACTTCAAATCAATAGAAAGAAAAAGAAAGGTAAGTTAGGATTAAGTATCGGGTACTGAGGATTGAGTGTTAGGGATTGAGAATAAATTTATTCTTAGTCCCCACTCCCCAGTCCTCAGTCCCTATTCGCCCTTCTTACCCTTGATTAGCACACTGCGTAAGACAATTCTTAACGAATCAAGTCGTAAGAAATATCGGTCTTAGAAGGAATATTGGTGTTGCGGTCGATTTCCTCGAAGATTGTGTTGACAATCCAGTTGAGTAAGTTGATCACACCTTGGTAACCAATGGTGCTGTAGCGGTGTAAGTGGTGGCGATCCATGATAGGATAACCAATTCTGACTAAAGGAACCTTACAATCGCGCCATAGGTACTTACCGTAGGAGTTACCGATGAGGAAGTCTACGGGTTCGGTGAACAACAAAGAACGCATATGCCATAGGTCCTTACCACCCCAAATGGTTGCATTCTGACCAAAAGGACTAGAATTTAGCAACTCTCGGAGTTCCTTCTCAAATACTTCGTTGCTGTTGTGAACTAAGATATGCACGGGTTCAGCACCCATCTCTAGCATGAAGCCCACCATGCTGTAAACTAAATCTGGCTCACCATAGATAGCAAAGCGCTTACCGTGAACCCAAGCGTGGGAGTCGGTCATAGCATCAACTGCACGACCCCGTTCAATTTCTAATTCTTCGGGAATGGGCTTACCACTTAATTCGCTGAGTTTCATCAAGAACTCGTCAGTGGCCTTAATACCCCAGGGACGGCAAACTACAGTTGGTTGTTTCCACTCTTTTTCAATGTACTCACGGGTTTTGACGGTGGAATGTGCTTGCAGAGCAACTGTAACTTTACCGTTGATGGAATCCGCAGCATCTTCTAACTTAGTACCACCTGGATACATATCGAACTCACCAGTGTTAGGTGAATCCAAGTAGTCGCTGTTTTCGGCTAAAATAGTGTAGTCAAAGCCGAACAAAGAAGCAATCCGCTTGAGTTCGCGGTTGTTGCCTACATAGGTGTCAAAACCTGGGATAAAGTTAATTTTGCCATTGCTAGTTTCTTTCTTCTTACCTGTGGTCAAGCAAGAAAGAATACCCTTCATCATGTTGTCGTAACCAGTGATGTGGGAACCAACAAAGCTAGGTGTGTGAGCATAGGGAACTGGGAAACTCTTAGGAACTGAACCAGCATCCTTGGCGTTGTTGATGAAAGCTTGTAAGTCATCACCAATTACCTCAGCCATACAGGTGGTGCAAACAGCAATCATTTTAGGCTTGTAGAGTTGGTAAGAGTTGGCCAACCCGTCAATCATATTTTGCATACCACCGAACACAGCCGCGTCTTCAGTCATTGAGGAAGACACACCAGAAAATGGTTCTTTGTAGTGACGGGTTAAGTGAGTACGGAAGTATGCAACGCAACCTTGGGAACCTTGTACAAAGGGTAAAGTACCTTCAAAACCCACAGCAGCAAAAATTGCACCTAAAGGTTGACAGCCCTTAGCAGGGTTGATTGTTAGTGCTTCACGAGCAAAGTTCTTTTCACGGTATTCCCAACTTTTTGTCCACTCTGCAACCCGTGCAACTTCTTCGGGACTGTGACCGTTTTCAAATTCCCTTTTGTTTTGGAATAGTTGTTGGTATTCTGGTTGGTGGAATAACTCAACGTGGTCTTGAATTTTTTCTGGATTTTGAGGCATTTCTGGTTCTCCAAGTTTACTGAAATCGTTCGTTACTATTTGAGGAAGTTTGTGGTGGGAGTGGGAATGTTACTCAAAATTCAGAATGCAAAAATCAAAAGATGCTTTTAACTTTTGAATTTTGAACCTTGAATTCCCGACTCCCCCCTGGGGCTAAAACCCCAGGCCATCTCTACCTATCGGTTTCGTTTTCCCTAAGCAATAGCTTTAGCTTTAGCCTTAACTTCAGCTTTCTTGCTCCAGGGAGCGCCAATTAATCCCCAAGTTGGGCTGTTGAGTGCTAAATCCATATCACGAGCGAAGATCGCAAAGCCGTCATAACCGTGATAAGGACCGGAGTAATCCCAGGAGTGCATTTGACGGAAAGGTAGACCCATCTTTTGGAAGACGTACTTCTCTTTCACACCAGAAGCAATTAAGTCTGGCTTAAGTGCTTTAACAAACTCTTCAAACTCGTAAGCAGTTACGTCGTCGTAAACGATGGTGCCATTTTCAATGTAGTGAGTGGTACGTTTGTAGTCGTCGTTATGAGCGAACTCATAACCAGTACCAATCATTTTCATGCCCAAGTCTTGGAAAGCTGGGACAACGTGGCGAGGACGCAGACCACCAACCATCATGGCGACGGTCTTGCCTTCCAAACGGGGGCGATACTTGTTAACGATAGCATCCATGGTAGGCTGATACTTAGCAATAACTTTCTCAGCATTTTCTTGGATCTTAGCGTCAAACTTAGAAGCAATTTCCCGTAGGGATTCAGCAATCTTGGTAGGACCAAAGAAGTTGTATTCTAACCAGGGAATACCATATTTTTCTTCCATGTGACGGCTGATGTAGTTCATCGAGCGGTAACAGTGGATGAGGTTCATCTTGACGTTGGGGGTCATCAACATTTCGTTGATGGTACCATCACCAGACCATTGAGCAACCACACGCAAGCCGATTTCTTCTAGTAAGATGCGGCTAGCCCAAGCATCACCACCGATGTTATAGTCACCGATGATTGCTACGTCGTAAGGGGTGGATTCAAAGTTAAGTGTACCGTCAGCCTTAGCTTTGTCGGCTCTGGGGAATACCCAGTCACGAATCATGTCGTTAGCGATGTGGTGACCCAAGGACTGGGAAACACCCCGGAAACCTTCGCAACGTACAGGAACAACAGGCTTGTCAATCTCTTTTGCTGCTTTCTTAGCTACAGCTTCGATGTCATCCCCAATTAGACCGATGGGACATTCAGACTGAATAGAAACACCACGGTTAAGAGGGAATAATTCTTCCAACTCTTGGATTAATTTCAGTAGTTTTTTGTCACCACCAAAAACGATATCCCGTTCTTGGAAGTCAGAGGTAAAGTGCATAGTACCAAAGGTATCAACACCTGTAGTACCGATGTAGTAGTTACGACGACCAGACCAAGACCAGTAACCGCAACCTACAGGCCCGTGGCTAATGTGGATCATGTCCTTAATAGGACCCCAAACCACACCTTTGGAACCTGCGTAAGCACAACCACGAGCGGTCATTACACCAGGAAGAGATTTGATGTTAGACTTAACGCCGCAGTCGGTCTTACCTTCTTCAAATACGTTTAAGTGCTTTTCGCGCTTTTTTTTAGCTTTATCTGGATAAGCTTCGAGAACTTCTTTAATTAGTTCTTTTCTTTGTTCAACAATGTTGTTGTTTTCAGGAGGTGTCATCTTAGCCTCTCAAGTTTGTAAGAATTAGGGAATAGGATCAGGTAGATGTGAGTCCCCTATCACTAGGGGGGGAGAAGAGGGTCAAAGGTCAAAGGTAAGATATAAGTTCTTGCCTTCTTCCTTTTTCCTTTTTCTGATTACTTACCAGCTGCTGCTTTAGCTGCTGCGTCTGCTGCAAGTAGTTTTTCTGCTTCTTCGTCGCTTTCGAGAATACCGAATTCGATCAACAGAGCTTCCAATTCATCCATTTCGATGGGTGTGGGGATGGTGAGCTTGTCGTTGTTGATGATTTTCTTAGCTAATGCACGGTATTCATGAGCTTGGTTGCTATCGGGTGCATACTCGTTAACTGTCATCCGACGCAATTCAGCGTGTTGAACGATGTTGTCCCGAGGTACAAAGTGAATCATCTGGGTGTTCAAACGTTCAGCCAGAGTTTCAATCAACTCGATTTCGCGGTCAACTTTACGGCTGTTACAAATTAAACCACCTAAGCGTACACCGCCAGTGTGAGCATATTTCAAAACACCACGAGCAATGTTGTTAGCAGCATACATCGCCATCATTTCACCGGAGGTAACGATGTAGATTTCTTGAGCTTTACCTTCACGGCAAGGAGCAGTGATATTATTCTTTTAGCCTGTAATTGTTTATTTTTAACAATGTTTGCTGTGACCATTGTTAATGGTGAACAACTTTTTTTACTAAGGCTACTAAGGCTAGTAAAGTAACAAGGAACAGGGAAGTTTCACCTTTATTTAGTAAATTCCAATTACCAATTAGTCAGAAATGTTGAATGTCGTTACAAAACTTTACATAGTTAGATATAGTAGTCCTATCAAAGGTGAAAATGTCAACATCTCATAATATCTTCCATCCAATGAACATAACTGATTTGTTGACACATACAAGCTTGAAGGTAG